>JAGMDK010000070.1 GCA_023128695.1 Phycisphaerae bacterium | reverse complement strand
TGGAAGCCGGTGCCACACGTTCGCCGTATCACCGGCTGGAAGCCGGTGCCACACGTTCGAGTACCCGCCGCAGGTGGCCGGCCTGGGCTTCCAGCAATCGGACGGCCTCGTCACGCTCGACTCGCAGACGCTGCATCACGACGGCGGTCTTGACGTGCCAGTCGGCTCGTTCGAGCAGGTCGCGGGCCGCCGCGCGCTCCAATCCCGTGGCGGCCATCGTTGTGCGAATGGCGCGATCAACCAGCTTGGCACACCCGCGGGCGTTCACGTCCACCATGAGGTTGCCGTAGACCTTGCCGAGTTGCACCATCGTCAGCGTGCTGACCAGGTTGAGAACCATCTTGGTTGCCAGGCCGGCTTTGAGCCGCGTTGAGCCGCTGATCACCTCCGGCCCGGTCAGCACGCGAATCGACACGTCGGCCTCGTCGGACACCTCCTCCTCCGGCACGCACGCCAGAAACACGGTCCGCGCCCCCCGCTCACGCCCACGACGCAGGGCTCCATGAACAAACGGCGTCGTCCCGCCGGTGGCGATGCCGAGCACGGTGTCGTGGGGGCCCGCCGCGAGCCGGTCGATCTCGGCCGCGCCATATTCCGGATCGTCTTCGCGATGCTCGGCACTTTTCTTCAAAGCGGAGTCGCCGCCGGCGATGAGGCCCTGCACGGTCCGCGGGTCGCAGAGGAAGGAGGGGGGACATTCGGCGGCGTCGAGCACCCCCAGCCGGCCGCTGGTCCCGGCGCCGACGTAGATCAGCCGCCCGCCGCGCCGGAGCCCCGCGCTCACAAGCCGGATGGCGGCGACGATCTCATCCTTCGCACCCGCGACCGCCTGGGCCACGCAACGATCCTCGGCATTCATCACATCGAAGGCTAGTTCGAGCGGCAGGGCGTCGAGCTCGGCCGAGTCCGGGTTGGGCTGCTCAGTCAACAGGTGTCCGCGATCGCTCATGACGTACAGGTTAACGCCTTGGGCAAGACTCCGGAACACGGGATTGAACGTCAACATAGTAGGTGGGGCGGGCCTCTGTGCCCGCCAGTACGGACCGATGGCGGCCGCGGAGGGCCGCCCCACCGGTTTACCCACTTTTCTGACGCCCACCCGAACACGGCTCCAAGGCTTTGCAGCCTTAACCGTTCGGGTATCATTAAAGACGTTAGGCTTGGCCGGTTGAGAGAGGTGCGCATGCCATGAGTGAGAATTTTACGATCGATTTCGGCGGTTCCCTGGGCGGCTTCCTGTCATCGCTGTTCGGCTTCATCAACGAGTTGCTCCGCAACATCTTTGACGCCCTCGCAGGCTTCATTGACGGAATTAATATCACCGTCTCCTAAGCCGGGAAGACCTGAGACGCTTTGTCCACGACGGGACCGGCGGAGAATCGTGCACCACGCGGGCCGCCGACCGGCTCGGTCAGCGCACCAGCCACACGAGATGCCCGTTGACCTTGTATTCCGTGCTGATCTCGCCCGAACGCATGTCGAAGTGCCAGGCGCGGTCAGTATCAGCGGCACTGGCGGTCGAAGTCCAGTAAGTCCCCGTGTAGCTCACGCCGAGGAAGGGATGAGTGTCGGCCAGGGCCGGCTGGTGATGAGCAAAGTTGGACAGGCTGAAGAACTCCTTGCGATTGGGCACCCGCCAATCTGAATACGTGGCGGTATAGTTCTCGCACTCGAAGTGGCCGGGATCGTCGTTGAACCGGTCGGCGACGACCAGAGCCCCCCGCCAATCCTCCAGGCTGAGCGTCGCGGCATCCTGGAGCCACATCAGCCCGGTCAGGTTGTCCGTGATCGTGCCGTCGCCGTTGTCCGTGAAACGCGGAATCGGCCAAGCGATGCCCATCTGAAGACCGCCGTCATCGCCGGCGGCGTAGCGGGTGGTCTGCCCGGTCTTCCAGATTTCCGTGGAGTTGCCGTCGGTTGTGCCGCGGACCGGCCAGACGCTGGTGATCGCGGGGGCGGTAGCCTTGTTGCCCAGCCGCGAGACGGAGCCGTCATCCATGTTGACCGTGTATGCGAAGGTAGTGATCGTGTCCGGGTCGGTTGTCGAGGTCCAGTAGTCATTCTCCTCGACCCGCAGAAAGCCCACACTCAGCAGCCAGACATACTGCTCGGCCTGACCGGCGTTGACGAGACTCTCCAGCTCATTCACGTTCGGCAAGCGCCAATCGCCATAGCCCGCAGCGCAGGCGGAAAGCGTGCCGTCGTTGATCTGGGCGATGAACGTCAGCGCGGCCTGCCACGGCACCCAGCCTTCGGCCCAGCCGTCCCTTTCCCATTCCTCGTAGTTGTGAATCAGGCAGCTCGCGTCCCGCAGCCACATCAGTCCGGTGAGCTGATCGGTGATCGTCCCGTCGCCGTTGTCCACGAAGCGTGCGGCGGCGGCTAGGCTCTCACCCTTCTGCAAGTCGCCGTCATCGCCGGCGGCGTAACTGGTGGTCTGGCCAGTGGCAGCGAGGTCGACGACACTGGCGGCGCTTGCCGTGCTCGTTCCGGTTGATCCTGTGGTTTCGTCGCCGGTGGTGGCCCCCGTGGTCCCCGATGTTCCGGATGATACGCTGCTGCTACTGCTGGTTCCGACGCCGGGACACCCGCCTACCAAACTTGCCGCCAGGATAGTCGCCAGCGTAACAAGCACGACCCCAGTCGTTTTTTGCGAATTCATCATCAACACTCCTTTCACGGGATCGCGAAGTCCTGATGAACTATCGGACGGTGGGTTGCATGAACTGAAGGTCGAGTAGGGTAAGAGGAGTGAGGGGTGAGGGGTGACGGGTGCCCCACGTTCTCCGAACGTGGGTTCACGATTTTCTTCGCTCAGCGAATCGGCGTACCTACTCAGTGCTCACCAGAGAATCGGACGGGTGCCCCACGTTCTCCGAACGTGGGTTCACGATTTTCTTCGCTCAGCGAATCGGCGTACCCACTCAGTGCTCACCAGAGAATCGGCCACTGCCCATCCCAATCCATGGCAAGCACGGATCGATCCTGCATTTCGTAGAAGCGGTAGCTGCTCCAAGGCCACTGTTCCGGAAGGTCGACCAGCTCACGCGTGATCGGGTTTCGGTGGCAATAATCCAATTTCTCCAGCAAGGTCTTGAGACGATAAACGTTGAAGTCGTAGCCACGCTTGTTCCAGATGGAGTGCCGGCCGTATTCACCGTGTGCCCAGCGATTGAGTGGGTCGGACCAGAGTCGATGGTGCCGCCGCCATAGATCGCGCAACGCTTCCTTTCCATAGTGCGTGACGTATCTTTTGAAGGCGTGGAGGAGAACCGAGATCCGCGTCGGCTCGGCGGCGCCGCGTCGATGTGGATAGATCAGCACGTGTATGTGCTCTGGCATGATGACGTAGCCGACCAGACAGACGCCGAACTCACGTTGCAAACGCTGCAAGCCATCGATGACGACCTGCTTGAGCGCATCGTTCCAGAAGAAGGTCAGGCGGCGGAAGCAGGAAAGCGTCCAGAAGTGGACATGGCCCGGCACGTCGTAACGTTTGAGGTCCAGAGGCATGTCGGCATTCTATCCACTTCGTTTCCGGGCCTGTAGACGAAGAAAATCGAGAACCCACGTTCGGGGAACGTGGGCCACCCATCTGTAGGCGAAGAAAATCGAGAACCCACGTTCGGAGAACGTGGGGCACCCATGTCAAAGAAAATCGAGAACCCACGTTCGGGGAACGTGGGGCACCCATGCTCATTTTGCGAACTGCGTCTTGACGAGGTTCTCGTAGAAGGGGCAAGACGAGAGCAAGTCCTTATGCCGGCCGACGCCGACGAGGCGGCCTTCGTTCAGGACGAAGATAAGATCGGCTCTGGCGATGGTGCTGAAGCGGTGGGCGATGATGATCGTCGTCCGGTCGCGGGTCACGTCCTCCAACGCCTCCTGAATCTTGCGCTCCGACTCGGCGTCCACCTGGCTGGTGGCCTCGTCCAGGATCAGGATCGGCGGGTCGCGCAGGATGGCCCGGGCCAGGACGATGCGCTGCCGCTGACCGCCGGAGAGCGTGCGGGCGTTGATGCGGGCGTCATAGCCGGTGGTAGTCTCGCCGTTGTGCTCCACCCGCAGGTCGGTGACGAATTCCTCGACGTGGGCCAGGCGCGCGGCTCGGCGGATGTCTTCCTCGCTGACGCCGTCGGCACCGTAGGCGATGTTGCCGCGGACGGTGTCGGAGAAGATCACGGCCTCCTGTGTTACCAAGCCGATCTGCGCACGCAGGGACGCGAGCGACACGTCGGCGATGTTCCGGCCGTCGATGAGAATCCGCCCCCGGCTCGGCTCGAAGAAGCGCAGCAGCAGCGAGACCAGCGTCGTTTTACCGGAGCCGTTCGGCCCCACCAGGGCGATGATCCGACCCTTATCGATCCGCAGGTTGATCCCATCCAGCACCGCCTGGTCCGGGTTGGTCGCGTAACTGAACGCGACGTCGCGGAACTCAATGCCCTCACGCAACGGCGGCAGTTCCGCGGTCGAGGTCGGCGTCACGGCCGGTTCCTCGGTCGGCAGATCGATGATGTCGAACAGTCGGCGGGCCGAGACCTCGGCGGCCTGGAGCCGGTTGTACACATTCCCCATCTTGCGGAGCGGGTCGAAAATGCCGCCCAGGCAGATGACTGCTCCGAAGAACAAGTGCGGCTCGAGCTCGCGATTGAAGACCCGCATGCCACCGTAGAGGATGAACGCCGAGATCGCGAGCGAGGCGAGCGTTTCGAGGGCGGGCCGGCTGGCGGCGTCAACCAGCTCGATGTGCGTCTGGGCCCGGGTCAGCTCGCGGCCTTCGGCTTGAAACCGTCCGCTCTCGGCGGCTTGCATGTTGAAGGCCTTCACGACGCGGATGCCGGTGAGCCGTTCGCCAAGATGATCGAGCAGGCGGCCCCAGGACTGCGACGCGCGGCGTTGGGCGCGTTTGACCAGCTTCCCGAAGACGCGAATGACGAGGACTCCGATCGGCAAGCCGACGAGGCCGATGAGCAGCATGTGCCAATCGATCAGGAGGGTGAGGGTGAGCACGCCGACGGCCTTGAGCGGCTCGCGGACGACCTTGCCGAAGAGCGTCTTGACGCCGACCTCGACCTTGCTTATGTCCGTCGCGAAGCGGGCCAGCGTGTCGCCGGGGGGCTGGGTGCTGTGCCACTGTACGGGGAGGCGCAAGGCGTGATCGGCCAGCGCGGTGCGGACGTCGTGCATGGCCCGCTGTACGGCGATGGCGACCAGGCCCTCGTTGACGAAGCGACAGACGGCCCCCAGCAACGTTATTACGATCACCGCCGCCATGACGATTACCAGAGTGTGGAAACGATCCTGGGAGGTATTGCCGGCGGGCAAGAGTTGGGCCCCGCTGTGGACGATCGGCCACCACCGACGTTGAGGCTTGAGTTCGAGCGTCACTTCGCGCCGGCCGATTGCGGGAAGAACGTAGCGTCCGGCCCCCGTGCCGGACGAAGGTGCGGCGTCCGGGCCGAGAACACTGACGCGCTCCAGGTGTTCCCCAGGATGATTGGCGATTTCGCCGGCCAGATCGTAGGAGTAGGAGCTGTCTGTCTGGCCGGGGATGGCGACGATGCGGTCGCCGTCCCGCAACTCGTCCGCATTGAGCCCGGCGAGGCGGACATGTTCGAGCTTGAGGCCACGAAAATCGTTGGGCACGTCGGCGGTGATGACGACCCCGAGGCGGCGTTCGGTCTCGGAGCGGTGCAGCCAATCGCCGAGGGTTTCGTGCTCGGCGAAGATGATCTTTAAGACCGGGATGATGCTGGAGACGCCGAAGGTGTAAAAGGCACTGACGCCGACGGCGGCGAGCAGCCCGATAACAAGAGCTCGACGGTGCGGGCGCAAATAGCCGGTCGCCCGGCGAAAACTCGGCAGCCAGCGGTCGTCACGCTTGGTATTCATCGTGGGACGATATCATAGCGATCTTTGTCGCCTGCGCTTACCACACAACAGGTATAGAAATCCTGGTCGCGGTAGGATCCCGGGTTGCCCCGGGGCCCCCGCACAGATCCGTACGGGCGGAATTACCGCATACGGCTCCTA
>JAGMDK010000007.1 GCA_023128695.1 Phycisphaerae bacterium | reverse complement strand
ATCGTCAATCTGCAATCGTCAATCGTCAATCGACAGCGTTGCCTCGAAATTGCCCACGAAGCCGGTGATGTTCTCGACCTCGGCGTTCAGTAGGACCCGCGCGCCAGACTCCTGCAAGCGTTTAATCTTCTGCTCCAACACTTCCGCCGCCGGACGCAAGTTGGGGTAGAGATACATCAGGTTCGGCTCGGCGAGACGGCCGCCGAGCTGGTCGGTTTTCTCCACCAGCGTGACCGGGAAGCCTTGCACGGCCAGATCGGTGGCGGCCTGGATGCCGGCGATGCCGCCGCCGATCACGAGGGCCGCGCGCGTCATCGGGGCCTCGCCCTCCTGGAGCGGCTCCAAATAGCGAGCCCGAGCGATGCCCATCCGGATCAGCGTGTGGGCCTTCTCCTGGGCCGCCTCCCGCTCGTGCGCGTGTACCCACGAACACTGGTCCCGAATGTTGACCATTTCCACCAGGTACGGATTTAATCCGAGCCGCGCGCAACACGCGCGGAAGATCGGCTCGTGCGTGCGCGGCGTGCAAGCGGCGATCACAATGCGATTCAGCTTGTGATCGCGGATCAACTCGACCAACGCGTCCTGCCCCGTCGTCGAGCACGCGAACATATTCTCCTCGGCTACAACCACATCCGGGATGTCAGCCGCTCGACGTACCAGATCCTCGATGTCCAGCACGCCCCCGATGTTGATCCCGCAGTGACAAACCAGCACGCCGACCCGCGGCGGTCCGGAGAGGTCCAGTGGCTCATCGCTCGCGGGCGGGACGCCCGCGCCACCCTCTTTGTAGCGTCCGGGCTCCGTACCGGACGTATCACCCACCTCAACCCGATGATCGGTGAAATATAACTGGGCTCGCGCCGCCACCGCCGAGGCTTGTGCCACGCAATCCGGGATCACCTGCGGTCCGCTGGCGCTGCCGCAGACAAAAACGCCCTCGCGGGTGGATTCGACGGCGGAAATCGCGGGGTCTCGGCGGGCGATGAAACCGTACGCATCGGTCTCGATGCCCAATATCTCGGCCAGCTTGAGCGCGCCGTCGTTCGGCGCCGCGGCGACCGAGAGGACCACCAGATCGGCCGGGATACGCTTCTGCTGGTGTCCGAGTGTGTCTTCGACAAAAACTTCGAGCGTGTCGTCCTCGGGCACGCGCTCGATCTTCGCGGGTCGGCCGCGGACGAAATTGGCACTCTGCTCGTCTCGCGCCCGCTGCACGAAATCGTCAAAGCCCTTTCCGAACGCCCGCAGATCGGTGTAGAGGATCGTCACGTCCTCCACCTCGGGATCGTGCTGCCTCATCAGCATCGAGTCCTTCACCGCATTCATGCAGCAGAAGCGGCTACAGTATGGTCGGCCCCCCTCGCCGCGAGCCCCGACGCACTGGATGAACACGATACGTATAGGGGTCCGCATGTCCGACGGCCGCACCACGTGGCCCTGGGTGACGCCCGAGGCATTCAGCATCCGCTCTAACTCGAGGCTGGTGACCACGTTGGGGAAGCG
The DNA here is from genome assembly GCA_023128695.1 of Phycisphaerae bacterium. GTDB lineage: Bacteria > Planctomycetota > Phycisphaerae > UBA1845 > Fen-1342 > JAGMDK01. The sequence goes on along the minus strand of JAGMDK010000007.1, from coordinate 924 downwards.
GCCGTAGCCGTAATTGCCCAGCTTGCGGGCGTCGAACTCCTGGAAACCCACCGCCACCAGGACCGCACCGACATTGAGCTCGAACTCCTCCGGCCGCATGTCGAAGTCGATCGCGTCGACGTCGCAAACCCCGGTGCAGTGTCCGCAGACGAGGATATTCGCGGGATAATCGCGCTGCTTGCGCTGTTTGATCTTCTGCATCTTCTCGAGCCGCAGGCGCTGTTTCTCGCTGAGGAAACCCTCGAGATTGAGGCACGCCCGGCGGTCGATCACGTACGCCGCCGGCACCGATTGGGGATAGGGTCGGTAGATCGCCTTGCGAGCCTTGAGCCCGACATCGAACTCGTTGCCGCCGACCTGGGGACAGACATCCACGCACTGCCCGCAAGCGACGCACAGGTCTTCGCGGACGTAACGCGGGTTCTTACGGACGCGGACGCGGAAATTCCCCGGCTCTCCCCGGCACTCGATGACTTCCGCGTTCGTGACTACCTCGATGAGGGGATGCCGACCGGCATCCATGGCCTTCGGGCCCAAAATTCATATCGAGCAGTCCATGGTGGGGAACGTCTTATCGAGCTGGGCCATACGGCCGCCCAACGTCGGCGACTGTTCCACCAGCGTCACGCGGATGCGGGCGTTGGCCAAATCAAGGGCCGCCTGGATACCGGCGATCCCGCCGCCAATCACCAACGCCCGCTTGTCGGTCAGCGGCTCCTGTGCGGATTGTGTGGGCTGAGCATCCAAGCAATTACCTCTTAAAGCTGTCAGCGATCAGCTTTCGGCGGTCAGCTTTCAAGTGTGGCACCGGCTTCCAGCCGGTGATTAATCCACCGGCAAGATGCCGGTGCCACACACGGCCGCTACATTACTTGCTGGTGCCGGTTTACTTCTTGGAAGCTGATCGCTGACCGCTGACTGCTG
>JAGMDK010000069.1 GCA_023128695.1 Phycisphaerae bacterium | reverse complement strand
GGGCACCGCGGCTCAGCGGGAGCTTCGCCCTCCCATATCCGCGGCTCAGCGGGAGCTTCGCCCTCCCTACTTTTGCGGCGGACAGCAAATAACGTCGAGCGCCGATTGCGCCGATGAATCCCACGTGGAGTACACACAAGGGTGCTGTGCGCGAACAGTGAGTCGCGGAGATGATCGGACCAAAGACTGGAACTGACTGGCTTGGCCTCGTATGTGACGCCGCGAGCATCACTGTATTGGCGGCGCGGGGCACGGGTCCGGACTGCACTTTGGTGGCGTGTCACTCTCTTGACATCGATCCGGAATATCTGCGAGAGCGTGGTCGCATTCCGGCCCTGGAAGAGTTCGTTACGGAGCAGCAACTCGCGGGCTGCCGGACGTACGTGGCGTTTGCCGGTGCCGGAACAGTAGTGGAGAGGCTGCATTTGCCACGGCTCAGCCGGCGAAATCGCCAGCACGCCGTGCGCACCCGCTTGATGAGTCGCGCTGCCGGCCGTGAACTTGCCATCGCCGTCCGCGCTGATGAGGACCGCGCCTCCGCGGACGGAGCGAGCTTGTTGGCGGCGGGCGTCGATTGCGATCTGACCCGGGGGATTCAGCGGGCCTGCCGGCGAGCCGGACTCCGGGTTCGCGCCGTGACCGCCCTAGCCGGCGCCGTGGCAGCGCCATCCGCGGGCGGCGTGGTCGTGCAGCTCCTGCTGGGCGAATTCACGACCACCATCCAGCTCTTCAACGACCGGCGGCTGGTGGGTTGCCGCGACGTGCTGCTCGGACGGCGTGACTTTGTGGCGGCTTACCAGCGCCCGATCCTCACGGAAGACGGGGCGGTCACTCTCTCAGCCGCGGAGGCGGAAGAGTTCGCCCGCGAGGTTGGCATCCCCGTCGGCCGGGAAGACGAAATCCGTCCCGGCATCCCGGCCACGCAGTTGTGGCCCACCCTGAACCCCGTACTCCAGAAGCTCTGTCACGAAGTGGAGCAGAGCCTGGCAAACAGCGGTTTACCGGACACCGAGGAGGCCGCGATTAACGTGCTGGGCGTACCGGCACTGCCCGGACTGGGCGAATTCCTGGCCGACGAATTACAACTCCAGGGCCCCCTCGTGAGCCCGGAATTGCCGGCGGCAAACTATCTCGCCGCCCTGGCCGGCGAGAGACGCGCGCGGACGTTCCTGGACCTGCGCCCCCCGGAAGAGCGGCTCGGCGACCGCCTCACCAGACCCGCGCTGGCCATCGGCGTTTGTGCCCTGTTCGTCATGTTTGCAAACTCCGCCGCCCCACGCGAAGCGGCGGCCCAGCTCGCCGAGCTGCGTCCGCTCAATGAGCATCTCTGTGTGCAGCTCGATTTCACGCGGCACGAACACGCCGCCGCGGAGCAAAGCTGCTACGAATTGGCTGCCCGTCAGCAGCGCCTGGTGCAACTGAAACCGGCCCTGCCGCCGAACGTCCCGGTCGTCGCGCCCCTGAAGGAGTTATTCGCTTCCGTCCCGCCCAATGTTGAGTTGCTCAAGGTGCTGTTTCAAGCCGGCTCCGAGGCGACCTCGTTAGAACTCCAAGCCGGTTATCGCGGGGACGTGGCCGCGAGTGTCGTGGCCGCCCGGTGGGCCCGCGCCTTGTCCGAGACCACGTACTTCTCCGCCGCCAAGGTTGCGGGGGTGAGCGGCAGCGGTCGCGACGGCCCCGTCTTCATGGAGATCAGAGCTCGACTCAGATGAGGTTGATGCGGTGCGTAACTGGATAACGCCACGGTGCATACTGGTCGTGCTGATGCTGATCGTCGCTCCCGGCGCGGCCTTGGCACACCTGCTCCTCACCTGGGCCCCGCAAGAGCTGGCCCTGACGCGGCTGAACCGTGAGATCGTGTCCAACGCACAACTAGCCAACATGGAGTGGGAACAAAGCCGCCGACTTCGGCAACAAGAAGATCAACTGCGGCAATGGAGTGCCTCTGCCAACGAGGCGGCCCGCACGGAATGGCTGCCACGTCGCGACCGCGAGGACGTCTTCGACCAGCTCGCCGCGGCATTGCACGATGAGAGTGTTTCCATCGAGCGCTTGACGCTGGAGGAGCCCGTCTTGTACGCCGCCGCTTCCCGCTCAAATTTGCTGGCGTGCGAATGCGTGGCGGTGGAGTGCACCGGCGACTACGCGGGCTTGAGCGTTTGCCTGGATCGCCTGATGACGCTGGACTTGCCCATTCGCATTACTCACCTGTCGTGGGGACAGGGCGGGTCGGCACTGAGCCTCAGCGCACGGCTTCAGGTCCCGTTCATGCCGGAGCCGGCCCTGCAAACAGCACTGGCTGACGCCGCCGGGCTCACGGAGGAGGAGAGTGATGAACCGTAGCGGCTATCGGAAACTGATCCTGGGCGGTTTGATCGCCGGGCTGGGCGGCTGGGGCGTGGTCAACCGCGTGTTCTCCACCGGAGGAGCGACGGAGGTCCAGGCCGCCACCGCCGTCGTGCCGCGCGCCGTCGCGCTCAGCGCTGAGCCGGTGCAACCGGCCGCGTTGGAACACGTTGCAGAGTTGACCGAGCGCGACGCACCCGTGCCGGGCGGCTGGCCGCCGGATCCGTTTTTCCGGCTCAGCGCGTCCGAGCCGGATGAGGACGAAGCCGCGGACAGCGAAACCGCGTCGGAGCAAATGCAGTTTGTGGTTGACGCAATTATTAGTGGTACGACGCCATTGGCCGTGATAAACGGAGAGGTCGTCGCCGTGGGCGGACAACTGTCGGACGGGTCAACCGTCACCGCGATCGAGTCCTACTCGGTCACTTTGCGCGGAGCCCAAGGGGAATGGACGTTGAAGCTCTCTGATTAGTGTCTCAGTCTCAAGTGCAGAAAGGGTATACAGATGAAAACAAGGAACACTCGCTCAGCCTTCACGCTCGTGGAAATGGTGATGGTCATTGTCATCATCGGGTTGCTCGCCGTCGTGGCCTTGCCGAAATTCGGCCAAATTCGGACAGAGGCCCAGAGCGCCGCGGAAACCGGAACCGTTTCCGCCGTGCGCAGCGGGATCCAACTCGCGCACATGACCAGTTTGGCGCAGGGCAAGGATGAGTACCCGGCGACCCTGGACAGCGCCGCCGCCGGCCAGGGGAGCGAAAAGAACATCCTCTTTACCAACGTGATCGAGGACGGCATCACCGACCACAACTGGGTAAAGGTGGACGCGACGGCGTATAAGTACGCCCCCACCGGCGGGACTTACAAGTACGATAAAAAAACGGGTAAGTTCACGAAAAAATAACAGACGGCGTTTCTAGTATCAGCGCTAGGCCCGGCATTTATGCCGGGTAAACGAGCGTTATTCCCCCTCCTTTCCCCCGCCGCCTTCGGCGGCGGGGGAAAGG
>JAGMDK010000068.1 GCA_023128695.1 Phycisphaerae bacterium | reverse complement strand
CCTAGCGCGCCACCTCCACGCGCGCAACTTCCACGCGCGAAAGCCTCTGACCGGAAATGGCACTGCTCAAGAGCAGTTGAGAACCTTTTGTAGCCCATGAACGAGTACGAGTTGGCCCGCTGGCGTCTGCAAAGGCTGGCCGACGATGAGCCCGCCACTTCACAACCCGCGGGTTAGTAGCCCGGAAGATTCAGCGCGCTGCGGAAGGACACTTCTGACATTATTCTACTGGATTAAGCCCCGAAATCCTTCCGATTAGCGTACTGGTGATCCTGGCGACAAGCCGTGAGGGCCGATAACCGAGCCAGGAGATTCCCTGTTATCGGGAGTGTGCCATGTTCACGCCGTCACGGAAAAAATTTGGCCGTCATCTCATCGTTGCCGGCGCAATCTGCGTTGTCGTGTTTGGAGTTGCCGGCGGCTGCCCGGTTGACGATCCGTCATCATAATCTTCGGCTTCAACGGACAATTCCTCCGACGTTACGACTTCGACGGGGAACTCCTTCGACGTCTCGGACCCCCCCCGACGCGGCGGACGTCGTGGAGCGCAAACCTGGCACGTTCGCGTACGCCGAGGCGGATGACAGCAAGTTTCTGCAAGTGATCGACGAAACCGGAAGCGTGCACGAATTCGTCGTGTTCACCGACGCGTCCGGGCAACCCGTCACGGGCCTGCGTACGACCTTCCGGCTGCGCGCGCTGGACAACAGCGCCACGTTCGGCGTGGCCCGCGGCGACGAGATCGGCGGCCCGGGTAACTATTGGGCCCTGATCCCCGCCTACCGCTGGGAGCCGGACAGCAACGCGTATGAAACCATCAAGCCATACATGCAAACCGCGGCCGGCTTCGTCTCGCTGACGGTGACCATCGCCGGATCATACGTGACGATTCCGATTCGGGCCGCGTTGGGCATCTACGCGGCCAGCGCGAGCGTGCCGTCCGTGGTCGATTGTGTGTTCGACGGCGAGTTCAGAAGCGTACCGCATCCGACGGCCCTCGGTCAGGACGTGGGCTACTTCGAGGTGCGCGTCTCCGCCAACGATCGCAAGAACACGACCGTCCTGACGCCGATCAGCTACGAGGACCTATACGAGAAGTACGTCGAGACCGGTGAGTTCCTGGACCTGGGCACGGTGACCGTGGAATCGGAGCTCGAGTCGGTGCCGATCAAGTACCGGCTCTATCTGCTGCCGCGGATCGGGCCGGGCCAGCTCGAGGTATTGCCCGCGGCCTCGGAGTGGGAGGGCCTGGCGCTGTGCAAGTTCGACGGCGGCGGCAACGACTGCTCGATCGAAGCCAAGCTGGAGCCCATAAGTGAGCACTACGCCACCAAGAAAGAGGCGGTGCTGAGCATCTGCTCGGAGGTGAGAGAGTTGAAGATACTCCCGCTCGGCGTCGGCCCGGCGGCCTACTTCGGCGACGACGAGGTCAACGCACCCTCGCGCTTCCTCAGCTACGAGGTCTACTACATCCTGAAGACGTGCGTTGATTGACCTGCCGTAGCTATCCCACCTCTAGCGGGCCTGGCCTGGATTTAGTACCGTGATTCATAGATTGGTCGCCCAGGTCCGCGAACTGATCGCCAAACACGCCAACGCCACGCGGCGGTAGCAAGTCGAGAATGGTGCGTCAAGGGACGTACCCTGCTTAGCTCCAAACGGACTCGAGTGGGCAAGCATGAAGACGCTTTCCGAACGGCAGCGTTTCAGTTCCACCATATAGCAACACCCCGCGGCGGAACCGCTCGCCAACCGTGTTAGCGAGGTGGCGCAGACCTTTGAAATCGCCCGACGTGATGGTCAAGCCGGCCTTGATCTCGAGGCCGACGATGCGGCCGCCATTGCCCTCCAGCACGATGTCCACTTCCCGGCCGGTCTGGGTGCGATAGTGAAACAGCCGCGGACGTGACTTGCTCCAGGCCGCCTGCTTACGCAACTCGGTGACGACGAAGTTTTCCAGCACGTGGCCGAGTTGGGTCGGGTCCGCCCCGAGCCGCTCCCGGTCGACGCCAAGCAGGTATACGAGCAGGCCGCTGTCACTGAGATATAGCTTGGGCGATTTCACCAGCCGCAGGCCGAGGTTGCTCGACCACGGCGGCAGCAATTGAATCAGAAACGTGGTCTGCGGTATCTGGATACTCCGCGCGAGGTCGGCGTAGTTCAGCAATGAGCTGGCGCGGGTGGCGAGCAGCGCCAGTAGCCGTGGCAGCGCCGTCAGCCCCTCGATGTTCGCCAAGTCGCGCACGTCGCGCTGGAGGATCGTGTCGATGTACGCGGCGAACCAGGCGCGCCGCCGCTGTTCACTCTTGCGCTGCCGCGCCTCGGGATAGCCGCCTTTGAGAAGCCGCTCGGCGATGGGCCGACCCTTCTTCTCGACCGTGCCGAGCCGCGGGAACCGGCCGGCAAAGAGGGTGTCGATGAAGGTTTCGTGGACGCCCGCGATCTCACCCTGCGAGAACGGCCAAAGGGTCAGGATTTCCATCCGGCCGGCCAAGGACTCGGACAGCCGGGGCACCTGAAGGACGTTCGCCGAGCCGGTGAGCAGGAATCGGCCCGGTCGGCGTTTTTGGTCGACCGCCGCCTTGATCGCCAGCGCCAACTCGGGGACGCGCTGCACCTCATCGATGACCACGGGGCCCGCGGCCTGATCGACGAACCCCTGAGGATCGGCCAGCGCGGCCGCGCGGACGGCGGGATCGTCGAGGGTGAGATAGCGGGCCGGATGTTCCTCCTCGGCGACGGCGCGAACGAGCGTGGTCTTGCCCGTCTGCCGGGCTCCGTGCAGCAGCACGACCGGCGTGTCGGCGAGCGCGTCCAACAGCAGTGGAGTAACATTCCGGCGGAGCATGGTTGAAATATAACCACTTAGTGGATGATATTCAACCGCCATACTGGCGGATCAGATCGTAGGTCGGGTCATCGACCCGACGGATTTAGAGGGAATGTCGGATCGCTGACCCGACCTACATGGCTGTGCAGGTCGAGCCACCCGATCAGAACCGCGAGCGTAAGCGACCGGCCCCACACCGTCGGGCGCCGCCGCGTGTCTGGCCCGTCGCTTACGCTCGGGGTACTGATCGGCGGCGTCACTCATTGCGTCGCCTCCTCGACGATGCGGACTTCGTCGTCAGATTGTAGGTCGAGCTCCCGATCAGAACCGCGAGCGTAAGCGACCGGCCCCACACCGTCGGGCGCCGCCGCGTGTCTGGCCCGTCGCTTACGCTCGGGGTACTGATCGGCGGCATCACTCATTGCGTCGCCTCCTCGACGATGCGGACTTCGTCGTCAGATTGTAGGTCGAGCTCCCGATCAGAACCGCGAGCGTGAGCGACCGGCCCCACACTGTCGGGCGCCGCCGCGTGTCTGGCCCGTCGCTTACGCTCGGGGTTCTGATCGGCGGCGGGTGCCATGCCCCACGCTTGTCGTGGGCATTTTGAGAACGTGGCGAGAACGACATGATCGCGCCACTTGTGAACCCGCTGAAATAGTGGGATAAAAACATGGCCATGCTTGCGTGGCCATGTCTTTCTTCTACGGTTTCAGCTGTATACGAAATAGAGAGGAGAGTGTTGGGTCGATGACCCGACCTACATGGCTGCTTCATCGGCGGACCGTCCCGATTTGTCTTTCGCCATCGCTGCTCTGATTCTCTTCGCTTGTTCAAGCCCCTCCATCGCGGACTCCTCACCCGAGAGAACTCTAGCGATGTGGTCGACCATCTTCTCTTGAATTGTGTTGCATATCCACTGAAACCGGCCAAGCGCCATGCCATCGAATTCTGACAACTCCTCAGAGTCAAGAACCGCCTTGAGATGCGATCGTACGGTCGCATCCGTATGCCACGGACCATAACTCCCCTTTTCATGATTGCGAATGAGAACCAGAGACACTCGCCCGATCAGGGCCCTGTAGAAGTAGAATAATCCATACAGCCTATCCCCGGCGAAAGCTCGTGCCTGATCCGGCTCGCGATCGTCGCACCCCAGTCTCTCAATGATAGAGTCAAGGCTGTAGCCCTGCAGCAATCGCTGCGTCTCGAGTTTCGTGAAGTACCCTTCATACTCTTCCGGGAGAAAGAAATCGGAGGGGCCGACGAACCGTGGAACTCGGCCCCGGAGCTCCACCGTCTTTCGCCAGATGGTTTCCATTGCTGCAAGCCTACGATCATACGCAGCAAGGTGAGTAGCCGTCATTGTCGACGTCGCCACGGCCGCGGTGGCCGCTTTCTCGGCAAGTTCCGCACGAAGACGTTCGGTTGCGGCAACGTGCTGGGCCTTGAATGTCTCCAGCTTCTGTGCGTACTCATGAGCGATTGACTGGCGAAGCCGCTCAGCTATCCAACTCCTGAATAGGAACACAATCGCCCCAGCAACCAGCCCGCCTGGTATCGCTGACGACAAGATGGTGAGGATCGCGTCGGACATCTCATCCCCAATCTAACAAGGTCTGCGCCGGGCCAAGTCCTGCGCGCTCTTCAGATACAAAATCCAGGGACACCACAAAAACCAGGGACACCATACTTCAAAAACCAGGGACACCATACTTAATTCCTTGTCGTCTTCGGCAAGTGGCATTGCCGAGAAAGTGTGTGGCTGGGTGCCACTGCTCTGCGAGCAGTGTTCTCCGACGGCCGGCGAGCCGCCTGCCGCTACATTGCCTCGGCCGGTGCGGAGCCCGGCCGCTACATTCGTCAGGCTCGGAGACCCGACGCTACGAAGACGGCCGCCACGGGGGGCGGCCGCTACGTTCGGACGGCACGTTGGGGACGGAGCCCCAACGCTACATCACCGGCTGGAAGCCGGTGCCACAGGCCCTATGGGTGCCACAGGCTCCACAGGAATTACATTACATGCCCGGCATGCCGCCGCCGGGCATGGCGGGCTTGTCGTCCTTTTCCTTGATCTCGCTGATGATCGCGTCCGTGGTCAGTAACAAACCAGCAACCGAGGCGGCGTTTTCTAACGCCACGCGCTCCACCTTCAGAGGGACGATCACGCCCATCTTGACCATGTCGCCGTATTCGCCCGTCAGGGCGTTGTAGCCGAAGTTCTGGTCCTTGGCTTCCTGCACCTTCTGGCAGACGATCGAGCCGTCCAGGCCGGCGTTCTCGGCGATCTGCTTGATCGGCGAACGCAACGCCCGGCGGACAATCTCGACGCCGGTCTTGCCGTCGCCGCGGGCCTTCTTGTAGGTCGCGTCCAGGGCCTCGTCGATCCGCAGCACGGCCACGCCGCCGCCGGGGAGGATGCCCTCTTCGACCGCGGCCCGGCAGGCATGCAAGGCGTCCTCGACGCGGGCCTTCTTCTCTTTCATCTCGACCTCGGTCGCGGCACCGACGTTGATCTGAGCCACGCCGCCCGAGAGCTTGGCCAGCCGCTCTTCGAGCTTCTCGCGGTCGTAGTCGCTGGTCGTCAGCTCGATCTCGTTCTTGATGGCCTCGATGCGACCCTTGATGTCGGGAGTATCGCCGGCTCCCTCGATGAGCGTGCAATTCTCTTTATCGACGATGATCCGCTTGGCCCGGCCGAGGTCGTTCATCTCGAGCTTTTCGAGGTTGATGCCGAGGTCCTCGAACACAGCCGTGCCGCCGGTCAGAACGGCGATGTCCTCGAGCATGGACTTACGGCGGTCGCCGAAGCCGGGGGCCTTGACGCAGACGCACTGGAGGATGCCGCGGAGCTTGTTGAGCACCATGGTCGCCAGGGCCTCGCCCTCGACGTCCTCGGCGACGATCAGCAACGGCTTGCCGGCCTTGGCCACCTTTTCGAGCAGCGGCAGCAGGTCCTTGACCGTGGCGATCTTCTTCTCGTGGATCAGGACAAAGGCGTTTTCGAGCACGACCTCCATGGATTCGGGCTTGTTGACGAAGTGCGGCGAGATGTAGCCCTTGTCGAACTGCATGCCCTCGACCAGATCGACGATGGTGTCGATGCTCTTGCCCTCTTCGACCGTGATCACGCCGTCCTTGCCAACCTTATCCATGGCCTCGGCGATCTTGTCGCCGATTTCCTTGTCCTGGTTGGCGGCGCACATGCCGACCTGGGCGATCTGCTGCTTGCCCTTGACGGGCACAGACATGCCCTGGAGTGCCTCAACGACCGCTTCGACGGCCATATCCACGCCCCGCCGCAACTCCATGGAGTTCGCTCCGGCGGCCAAGTTCTTGAGACCTTCCTCGAAGATCGACTCGGCGTAGATTGTAGCGGTGGTGGTGCCGTCGCCGGCGACCGAGGAGGTCTTGGACGCGACTTCCTTGACCATCTGGGCACCCATGTTCTCATAGGCATCGTCGAGCTCGATTTCCTTGGCGACGGTGACGCCGTCCTTGGTGACGGTTGGGGCGCCGAACGATTTTTCGAGCACGACGTTCCGCCCGCGCGGGCCGAGAGTCACTTTGACCGCCTTGGAAAGCTGATTCACCCCGCGGCGGATCGCCTCGCGGGCTTCCATTTCGTATGCAATTTGTTTCGCTGCCACTGATATTGCTCCTGTGTCGATGCTGTTAGTCTTATATTTCCAATGTTGCCGACCACTCCTCGGGAGTATAGGTCAGCAAGGTACTGATTCGCAGTAATTCTTCCGATGTAAGCGCTTTACTGTCAACGGCTTTATCAAGCATGTCTCGGACGCGCGCGCGACGCGTCTCGTAGTCCTTGCCATCGAACTCGGATGAAATGACGTGCCCGCAAACGTGGTCGCTCGGCAGCGTCTCGAGGTCGGCTACGCCGTCAGCGAGGGTGTTTTCTATGATTGTCTGGAGTTTCTCTGCCAACGTATCCATATAGCTTCTCCAATGTGTACGATCCTTTCGGTCGCATCGCGGGTGTATTTGGCGTTCGCTTTAGCCGGGTCGCCTTTCACACGCATATCGCCGATGCGTCGATCACGCTTCATGGTCTTCAGCAGGGCGATGAACGCACCCTCGCCAGCGAACCGCAGGTTATTATGCCAAACGACCGCGATTTCATTCACGTCATCCCTAAGCCGGTTGAGCTCATTATCTTTGAGTCGTCCGGCGTGCTGGACCTGCGCCAAGTGACGGGCGAGGTCGTGTCCACTTTCATGCGGTCGCGCCTTCAACGCCAGCAGGCTGCGAAGGATCGACTCGACCGCGCGGCCGGCAAGGTACGTGGCACCGACCCAGAGTTGCTGGTCATAGAGGCGTCGCGCCTCTTCGAGTCGCAGCAACGCCGCCTCTCGGTAATCCGTGTGTGTCAGCTTCAACGGATCGAAACTCCACGCCGTTTCTCAACTAACCCGGGTTGTCCGTACTCCCCGGGGAGGCCTGGCCTGCCTCCTACTCTAAGACCGCCAGAATGTCACCCTCGTCCATGATGATCATTTCTTCGCCGCGCACCTTGACCTCGGTGCCGGCGTAGCTGCTGAAGAGCACCTGGTCGCCGTTTTTGACCTGCAAGGGCTGCCGCTCGCCGGTGTCGAGCAGTTTGCCGTCGCCGATGCTGATGACGGTGCCGCGTTTGGGTTTTTCCTTGGCGGTATCCGGCAGGACGATCCCGCCGGCGGTGGTTTCTTCCGCTTCCAGACGCTGGACCAGCACTTTTTCGCCAAGCGGACGGATTGAGACCTTTTTCATCGGTCCTCCTTACATTAGTTTCAAGCCTGCTTCTCGCTGAGAAGCCCGTTTCTGTCTCGCACGCGGGCGCACGTGTCGACACGACATCCCCACGCCACCCGCCTAGCAGTATGCAAACCTCGTGCCAACTTGCGTAGTGGGGCTCAGACCCAACACTCAATACCGTAACCGCTTACCCTATTAGCTTTTATGTTCGGTGCCCCCGGTGAGGCACGGCGTCGTCAGCGCTTGCAGGGCAATGCCATTGGGACAGGGCCGTGTCAGAGGCAGTGTCAAACTGGCAGGCTGTGATGACGCGCCCATGAGCCGCTCTTAATCGCTGCCGAGTTCCTGGTTGAACGCGAACAGGACGATCATGTTCTCGCGCTGCTCGTGCTGCCCCACCACGGCCAGATAGCGCAGGATCCGCGAGCAGGCGTCCGCCAGCAGCAAGCGATCTTCGGGGTGGACCTCCGCCAGATCGTTGCGAATGCCCTCGGCCATCTTGATGAGCTGTGTATTCTCGGCCTTGATGGAGGCGACCTGCTTGGCCAACGTCGGCCGCTCTTTCAGGATCGTTTCCAGATAGCCATCCTCTTCCTTGATCGCGATGGTCTGCCTGACGTGGGCGTAAAGCCGGCTAAACCCGGCCCGTAAGCTCTCCAGCCACTGAGCGCTGTTCACGCTCGGCGTGGCGGCGATATGTTCCTTGAGCACCAAGGCGAGCTGATGCAGAGCCTTGTGCTCCTCCTGCATCCGCCGACCCAATTGTTCGTCCCAATGTGAATTTGATGGCATTGCCGATCTCCTGCACCAACCACCTGCCTCGGCCGGGCGCCCTGGCGCCACAGCCATCATTGTTCGCGCTGACACTATACGCGGTCCAGCGAACCTTTGCACCCCCCAGGGAGCCGCTGGGCCAAGGGTGGGCGTCAGGAAAGTGGGCAAACCGGTGGGGCGGCCCTCCGCGGCCGC
>JAGMDK010000067.1 GCA_023128695.1 Phycisphaerae bacterium | reverse complement strand
CACCCACTATGTTGACGCTCACCCCGGGGCCAATCAGTCCGTTGAAGTGACCGAAAAATTCGCGGTTGAAGGTCCAACAACTGCCGCTACACTGGGTTTCCGTGTATTGAAGCCTGAATGAGTATCCACATGCCGGACCTAAGTAGTAGAGTCAGGCCGCGGCCGGCCTGTCGGAACCGCCGCTCCTTGCTCGGCCCTGAGTGGCGGCGCCCGCGGCTCCTGAGCACTTTCATGGCCCTGGCGCTGTGTGTGTCCGTCGGTTGTCGGGGGAAAACACCTTCCGCCAAGTTGGGTGCGCGTCTCTCGCTGCCCTCGCCGGTGTCCTTGAAGACCATTCCGCGGGACGAACGGCTGCGGAGCGAGGATCAGGGCGAGCGGCATGTTCTGACGCCTCATTCCCTGATTCCGATCGCCTTCAATCGGCAGCCGGACATCAAATCCAGTTTCCAGCGTTTCAAGTCCGAGGAGGCGCGCTATGATTTCTTCTACGCCTCGCGCGACTCCCTGACGCCGAAGTTCAGCCTGGGAAACGAAGTCAGCGAATTTGAATCCCTCTCTGACGAGGGTGGTTCGACGGTGGACCGCGGCCGCGAACACATTGCCACCCTGTCGCTCGAAAAGCGGTTCTTCGACACCACGCAGTTGGATGTCGGACTCGGCTATGACTGGTTGGATGAAAGCGCGTCAGGCTACGGCGCGGAGCCGTTCATCAACGCCAATTTGCGCTATCCGGTGTGGGGGTCCCGCGAGCGGCTGGAGCGCACCAGCGAGGAGATTTTCCGCCGTAATGAACTCAGCGACACGCAGTTGGCCTTCATTAAGACGATCCGCAGCCAGCTTCAGCATGCCTTGAACTTGTACTACCGCACCATTTTTAATCGCTGGCTCCGGGATGCCTCCGAGACGTGGCGCACGGACCTGGAGGCACTGCTGCCGCAGCTAGACCAGGCCCAGGGGCACGACTCGGCGGCGGATCGCCGGCGGGTTGAGGCTGAAATCACCAGCGTCAAGTCCCAAGAGGCCGGTTACGCCACTTATGTTGACGTCTTGACCGCTCGGCTCAAAGGCGCGTGTGGTTTGCCCTTCCACGCCCAGGTCGAATTAGCCGAGGTGGACTTCGACCCCTTCAAGGGCATGAGCCATGAGGAGCTTTTGCAACTCGGGATCAAGACCGATCCGGAAATCGCCACGCTGTATAACGCCCGCGACAACTCACAAGTGCAGCTCGATCTGGCCCGGCGCGGGCGCTGGGACGTCGCCCTGCTGCTCGGCGGAGAATCGCATCTGGAGGGCTACGGCGTGGGGGAGGGAGCCTCGGACTGGTCGGTGTCGCTCGGGTTGGAAGTCGCCGCCGTCGATCCGCGGGTCACCCGCAGCCTGATCCGGCAAGCGACGGCCGACATCGGGCAGTACACCGAGGCAATGGCGGCCCGCGAGAACGCCATTTTCGTGAACACCCTCGAGCCGCAACGCCGCAATGTCCAGCTCGCTGAGACCAAGCAGGAATTGATCGATAATCTGCCGCTGTATCGGGCTGATTATCAAGGCGGCGTGAGCAACTACCTGGCCAGCGGCCTGAACATCGATAACCTCCTCAAACGCCGTTCAGACCTGTATGCCCAGGAGGAGGAGATCGCCCTCCAGGCTCTTTACATGGGCATGAATGTCTCCTCCCTCTGCGCGGAGACGGGCAAGTTTTTCGAGCTGCTCAACGGCGAGCCCCCGCCCGAGGCCCCGGCGCCCTCAGCGAACAGAGGCTCTATTCGAGCAAGTCCTGGACTTCCTCGTACAGTTCGGGCTCGGCGGCTTTGAAGGCTTCCTCGCTGGTGAACGTATACGTCACCGTCTCGCCGTTTTCGAAGATGAAGACCTTGATCATGCCGCTGTCTTCCACGCGGACACCCTGAATGTGCTCTCCATCGGGGGCCGGTTGCCCCTCGGTCACTTCCTTGAGGATTTCAATCTTCGTCTCGCCGGTCGCCTTCCGAGCCTTTTCCAGGGCCTCTTTATACTTTGACTCCGCCTCTTGGCGAGCCTCTTTCGCCTGCTCCAGTGCCTCTTCCACCTTCTTCCGCACGTCGATCTGGAACTCCTGACGCAGCTCGCGGGCCCGCTTGCCCGACGGATGCCGGTGGATGAACACACCCTTGTGGCCGGAGGAGTGCGGGGGCAGGAGCTGGTAAGCCTCCGGGTCCTCCTCTTCCAACGCTTCCGGGCTGTCGTAGGTGGCGGAGGTCTCGTTCCCCTCCTCATCCACGCGAGTAACGTGGATCGAGCCGTCGGCGTCACGCTGGACGGTCGTGCAGAGGCCGTCTTCCTGCACCTTGACCGTCACCATCATGTTCATCTCGTCGTCGTCATCTCCAAACCAGAGGTCCAGGCTGCCCAGGTCATCCAGGTCGCGCGGGAAGTGGAAATCCAGGTCCATGTGAGGCTGGATAAAATGCGGCTCCATAAGCTCATCTAATTCGAGGTCGATATGGAACCGCTTCAGCTCCTCCAAAGCGTCCGGAAAGCCCGGCATCGGCCCCAGTTCTTCCAAGATCCACTCTCTGTGCGGTCCTAGCCGGAGCGTCTTGCCTCGAAACTTCATGGCATCCTTGAGAAACGTGTCTTCCGGCTCGTCGTATTTCCATTCCCAGTCCACGTGAGCAGGCCGCTCAACCGGCTTGATTCGGAGGTCCTCTCGCTGGGCCTGCCGAATGATCGTAATCTTCGCCACCTGACCCACCTCGGTCTCGGCAATGGCGGCGGTCAGGTCTTTCGGGCTATCAACGTCCCGGCCGTCGTAGGAGACGGCGACGTCATACCGCTCCAGGCCGGCGCGATCGGCGGGACTGTCCGCCACCACGTTGGCGATCATCACACCGCCCTCGCCGATATGGGCCGCGAGCGGGGCCGGCACGTCGGTGATCCGCACGCCGATCCAGATTTTCGGGAATCCCTCCTCGTTCACTCTGACGCGAATTGTTTTTGGGCCGCCGGATGTGATAAACGTGCCCCCGCCGGGGGGCAGCGCTTGCACCATCACCTGGGCCTCGTCGTCGTCGCCGGTGCAAATGACCATCGTGCGGACTTCGACGGCTTCATCATCATCGGTTTGCATTGTCACCGTCACGTTTTCGGCGGGTAACATACTCATCACTGCCAGCAAGAAGCCAATCATGTCAATCTCCTGTTAGAAATCCTGGTGAACGCCGATCACGTGCGTACGGACATGATCGACTTCGATGATTAGGTACGTACCCGGCTGGTCGCCGGGGATCACGATCCACTCGCGTTGCGTGCCGCGGAGGCGGAGTTCCGGGCGTTCGTAGGCGGTCGGGATGGGGCGGACCACGTCGCCGCGGGGGGCTGACGGGGCGAACCAGGAAGACGAGGAAGCCTGCGCCGGCCCGGGTTCACGCGGGTTTTGGCTCATGGGCTGGTTCGGGTGCAGCCAGGCCAGGGTCGCGAGGCAGGCTGCCGCCGCCGCCAGCAGGCCCCGCCCGAACCGGCCCCAAAGTGTGTGTATTGGGCGGGCGTGTCCCGCCCGGTTCATGTCCCATCGCAGAGCGTCGCCGACCATACGGTCGAAGCCGCGGTACTCCTCGAACAGGGCCGGCAGTTCCGGGTCTTCGCGGAAGAGCGCCTCCATGAGCTCCCGGTCGTCCGAGGAGTTCTCCCCGTCGATAGTTCGAGAAAACAGGTGCTCCAACTTGTCTGACTCGCTGTTCATCATTCGACCTTGCCTTGCAGCATCTCGCGCAACATGCGGCGAGCCCGCACCAGTCTGGTCTCCACCGACTCCACCGGCAAACCCAACACCTGGCCGATCTGGGCGTAACTCCAATCCTCCAGGTGCCGCAGGACGAACGGCTCACGGTACAGGGCCGGTAATGCCTGAACCGCCTGGAGCAGCGCCTCCTGCAACTCGTTTCCCGCGGCCGCCGCGGCCGGGCCTTTTTGGCGCCGATCGTGCGTCCCGTCCCGGTCATCCATTTGGCCCGCTCGTGTCCGCTGTCGCTGCTGGGCGAGGCCGGCGTCGATCGCCGTGTTGCGGGCTATGGTGTAGAGCCACGAGCGTAGTTGCCGCGGGTTTTTGAGCGTTCCGAGCCTGGTCCAGGCGCGTTCCCAGACCTGCTGGGCGACGTCGTCCACTAGGTCGGCGCGGCCGGAGACGGCGTAGATGGCACTCCGCACCCAGGCTTCGTGTTCGCGGACCAACTGGTCAGCCGCGATCCGATCACCCTGCTGCGCCTCGGCGACCAACTGTCGCAATGACTCGGCGTCGATCGACATACTCGTCATTTCACTACTATTGGACGGGCTAGCCGAGCCGTTCATGGCAAAAATCCGCCCAAAAATCACGCCAGCGGTCCGCCGGCCGACCTGCCGGGGCCCCGAAGAGCCGCGGGCTTCAGCCCGCGCGGTGCCCCCTGAAGAGCCGCGGGCTTCAGCCCGCGCGGTGTCCCGCAAGAGAGAACCATTATGCGTCGCGATCAACCGCGCGGGCTGAAGCCCGCGGCTCTTCTCCAAGCGCGGCTCTTCTCCTAGTGCTCTGTCGCTCGTCAATTGATGGGCTGGTGTGCCACTGCTCTTGAGCAGTATTTCTTATGGATTCTGGAGCACTCGACGATATCTAGCACTGCTCAAGAGCAGTGGCACACATTCTGATCGATACGCAACCCGTCAATTCAGCTGCGACGGAGCACTAGGCTAGCAGTCTGTCGGACTTAGGAT
>JAGMDK010000668.1 GCA_023128695.1 Phycisphaerae bacterium | reverse complement strand
CGATCAATCGACCACCGCCGGAGGGCCTCCCACCGCGGCTCGATGCCGTATTTTTCCGCCACACGCGTCATGAACTGGTGCATTTGCGATTCGTGAACGCGCTGCGTCGAAGGTTTCCACAACAAAGTACGCCTACTCATGGTGCAGCAGCCTCTCTGAGGTTTGTCTGATGTGTACGCATTGTTGTGTCACTCGGGTCGGTGGTCAACGCATGCGGGTGTGATTAAGAGTGACCGGGGTGGCACGCAACGCCGTTGACTAAGTGGTGGGGGTGGCTGTTGTAAGCTGGTGTAAACAAGCTATTTAGGGGCCGAATAACGCGCGCCAAAGTAGGCGATCTCCGCTAGATTGTGCTTGACGAGAGTACAACCCTCACGGAGACCGCCATGAGACGCTCAGGGACGAACGACCGTTACGCAGAGTACCAGACCCAGTTGCTCGCCGCCATGCGAGCTTTGCTGCCCACGCGCGGCTTGCCCTTGATCGATGGTGACCGTCGCGTCCGTTGGAGTGACCGTGTCTTGGTCATCGGGGCCGTGCTGCTGTCTTGGTTGCCCGGCAGCAAGTTACAGGAGGCGTTCGCCGCCACCCGCGAGACGCTGGTGGCGATGTATCCCACGCGTCGCCGACCCGGCCGCGAGTTGAGCGGTTTTCTCAAAGCGCTTCGAAAACGCTCGGCCGGACTACTGTCGCTGGTCACGAAGACCTTACGCGAACGAACAGCGGAACAAGCCGGCCGGCACTGGCGTTGGAAGCAGTGGGTTGTTCTGGGCGTCGACGGGTCGCGGATCAATTCTCCGCGGACCGTGGCCAACGAGGAGGTGTTCGGCTGTGCCGGCAAAACCAGAACGGCGCCGCAACAATTGCTGTTGACGATCTTTCACGTGGCCACCGGGCTGCCCTGGGCCTGGCGGCGGGGCGCGGGCGACGCCAGCGAGCGGCACCTGTTGCGGGACGCCTTGCCGGAATTACCTGAACACACGCTGCTCTTGGCCGATGCGGGCTTCACGGGGTACGACTTGCTCGGCACGTTGCAGCGGGCTGGTCAGGCCTTCATCGTGCGGGCCGGCGCGAACGTCTCGTTATTGCGGAAGCTGGGCTATCGGGTGCGGGAGGAGCGTAACACGGTCTATCTGTGGCCGGTCGATGAACAAAGGAAGAACAAGCCGCTGGTGTTGCGTTTGGTGGTGCTTGGGAGTGGCGAGAAACGTGTGGCGTTGTTGACCAATGTGCTCGACCAGGCGGTGCTCAGCAAGACGGAGATCAAGGCGCTCTACCGGCAACGCTGGTCGATTGAAGTGATGTTCCGCTCGCTGAAACAGACGATGGGCAAACGCACGTTGCGCGCCGAGACGCCGAATCTGGCGCAGTGCGAGCTGGATTGGGCGCTGGCCGGCTTCTGGATGCTTGGACTGATGACGTTGGCAGCGACGGGCGTTAAGCAAGGCTGGTCTCCGGCCGGCGCGTTGGATGTGGTCCGGCGAGTGGTCCGGCATCGGCAACGACGTGCCGGCACGCGGCGTCTGCGAACGCTGCTGCGTGGCGCGCGGCCTGACCGCTACCATCGCTTTGGTCCGAAGAAGGCTCGCGACTGGCCGCGCAAGAAGAACGACCGGCCGCCCGGCACGCCAAAACCGCGCATGGCTAAACCGCCAGAAATCGCTGCGGCCAAAAGACTTCGAGAACAGAACTGCGCCGCTTAGTCCTCGGCGTTGCGTGCCACCCTCCGCCAGAATCTCGCGGTACACCCACCGCCAATCGTGACTTTCGTGGTGGACTGTGAGGTCAGGAGTTTATCAGTCTGGTGCAAAACCCCGTCAGCGCGCATATCCTATAGCGTCGGACCTCCGAGTCCGACGATTCGAGGCCATGAGCAGAGGTTCGCCGGACTCGGAGGTCCGGCGCTGCAGTTTTACACCAGACTGTTAGCGCGCTTAACGCCGCCTTTACGAATTGTTGATCACGTCCAGTCAATGCTTAGAGCACCTAACAGAACCCCGAGCGGAAGCGAGG
>JAGMDK010000667.1 GCA_023128695.1 Phycisphaerae bacterium | reverse complement strand
GGCCGGTGCCCGCTCGAATCACTATTACAGCAACATCGTCGGCCTCGCCGTGCTGGGAGCCGTGCTGGCCCCCTACCCCCCTGCCACGAAATGGGCTGCCTTTGCCGCCGGCGAGTTGCGGCGGGAAACGCTCCAGCAATTCGCACCGGACGGCTTCAATCGCGAGTGCTCGATGACTTACCACCGGCTGATGGTCGAGTTGGCGACGCTAGGCGAGCTGGCCTGCCGCGTCAGCCGGATCGATCTCGGCCCCGCCGTCCGCGCGCGACTCGCCGCCGCCTACCGTGCGATCGCAGTCTTGAGCGACTCCGCCGGAAACGTCCCGCTGATCGGCGACAATGACAGCGGGCGCATCTTTCCCATGGCAAACCGCGATGATACCGACATGCGTTACCTTCTTGCGCTCGGAGCGGCCGTTTTGGATATGGATGATTTGGCTCGGGAAGAGTCCGCTCCAGAAGTGATGCTGCTTAATGGTCCTGAAAATGTAGCGTCCGGGCTCCAAGATGTAGCGTCCGGGCTCCGTCCCGGACGTAGGATGCGGGAAAACGCACATACACAACTACGTCCGGGACGGAGCCCGGACGCTACATCTCTCTGTACGGCCCTGGCGGATACTGGCTTGTTTGTTCTCGGCGACGGCACGGACCAGATGGTGATCCGTTGTGGGCCGCTGACATACAAGACCGTCAACGATCACAACCACCTGGATCAATTGTCGCTGGCCGTGACCGTGGCCGGCCGCCAGATGCTGGTCGATCCCGGCCAGTACTGCTACACCCCCTGGCCTCAAGTGCGTAACAGCTTCATCCGCACCCACGCACACAATACGGTTGTCGTCGACGATCAGCCGCAATGCCGCATGTTCATCCTCAGCCGCATGAATTTCAGCATCGTCGCCGAAGCCGCCCCGGCTTGCCTTGTATGGAAGGTTGGCAGTGAGCAAACCCACTTTGTCGGCCGCCACCGGGGCTACCGGCGGCTGCCCGGCGGGGCCGAGCACGAACGCACCATCGTATATGACGCAGTCCAGCGCACCTGGTCGATCACCGATCGCTTGCCGCTCTCCGGCCGGCATAGACTCACTTGGCGATTCCACCTGCATCCGGACGTGGTCGCCGAGCAGCACGCCGATGCTTGGCACCTCGCCCACGATGGCAGTAAACTCACGCTCCGCTGGACCGGTCAAACGCCCCCGCGCGGTCGCCTCGAGCAAAGCTGGTACGCCCCAGCCTATGGGCGTAAGACCGAAACCCAGGTGCTGGTGTTTCAGAAGGATTATCACGGAATGGCGGAGGAGTGTTTCATCTTGCGGGCACAGGATCACAGTTAATGGACGCGACGAAAGCCCCCCTCCGCATGATCTACTTCGTCGGCGAGGGCATCTTCTCAGCCATCGTCGATTCACAGGTCATCGTGCCGTTGAACGTGATCGGGCGCGCGGCCCCCGACATTCGGCGGGCCTTGCTGATCCTGACGAGTATCCGCCACAGAACGAATCCCGACGTGCCCGCCCGTGAGAAGGCCATCCGTCAGACATTGCCGGGGGCGCAGGTGTTGTTCAAGTACCGCACCATCTTGAACGTGCCGTTCCAACATCGACTTTGGGCCGGCAAGCTGCGGGCGGCGCTCTCGGAGTGCGGCTACGACGGCGACGACCCCATCATCGTCCACTGTCGGGCCGGAGAGACCGCCGCTGCCGCCGCCCTGCTCAAACGTCACGATCCTCGGCTGCGCCTGCTCGTGGACATGCGCGGCGACCCGATCGACGAGGTCAGCCGGCGCGGCGTGCTGAGCTGGTATCTGCGCTACTGGTTCATGAGGACACAGCGGGCGGCCTTGGACGGCGCCGACGGCCTCAATACCGTCTCGCATCGTCTGGCCGAGCATCTCCGCCAGGTCGGCCTGCTGAAGCGCGACCTGCCGCGTTCAGTGATCGGCTGCTGCGTCGATACCGAACGGTTCTATTATGACCCTGCCTTGCGGGCTCAACGCCGGGAGGAATTTGGACTCGCCGACAAGTTCGTCGTCTGCTACTGCGGCTCGATGGCTCGTTACCAACGCCCGGACGCGATCGCCGAGGCGTTCGCCGCCCTTCGTAACGGGATGCCCGACGCCCATTTGCTGGCGGTCACGCGCGAAGCCCAGGCCTTGCTGGACCATCTGGAGCGGCTCGGCGTCGGTTCCGAGCATATCACCGTTCGGGCCGCCGCCCACGATCAGGTGGCGTCCTATCTGATGGCGGGCGACGTGGGAATGCTCCTCCGTGAGGACGTGATTACCAATCACGTGGCCTCGCCGGTGAAGTTCGCGGAATACTTGCGCTGCGGCCTGCCGGTGATCCTGACGCCTTATATCGGAGACTTGCCGGCTCTGGTGGCCCGTGAGAAAGTTGGGCAAACGGTGAGTTTTCCCGTGCGCGCGGCGGAAGTGCTCCAGGCCGCGCAAGCGATCCGCGCGCGGCACGAGTCATCAGGAGACGAGTATCGTCAGCATTGCAGCCGAGTGGCGGCCGAGCAATTATCGTGGTCCGGCCAGATCGGCAAGTTAATCGAGTTGTACCGCACGCTCGCAAGCTCATAGTATCCCGCTGGCAATGGCGTAGACCTGCAACGTATGTAGCGACCGGGCTCCGTCCCGGTCGTGTGTGGCACCGGCATCTTGCCGGTGGAATGATCACCGGCTGGAAGCCGGTGCCA
>JAGMDK010000666.1 GCA_023128695.1 Phycisphaerae bacterium | reverse complement strand
GTGAAACGGGTAGTACGACCGCTCGCGATCCTGCTGGCGGTGCTGGTCGGCTGCGACACTTCCGGCTGGGGTCGCAGGCAGCATTTGCCCCCCGAGCCGGCTCCGAAACCGCGCCTGCAAACAAACAACCCCCTCGTGACCGGCACGATCGGCGAGCAAACGCTCCTGACCGGGGAAAACGTCCAGGTGCTGCGCGGATTCGGACTGGTGATCGGCCTGAACGGAAAGGGCAGCCGCGACTGTCCCACCGTCGTGCGCGAGTACCTGCTCGAATTCCTGACCAAGCAGATCGCCCCGCAAGGCAGCGGCGAGCGGCGCGCCCGCCTCTCCCCGGCCCAGCTCATCGATTCGGCGGACACGGCCGTCGTGGAGGTCATGGGGGCGGTTCCGGCCGGAGCACTGGTGGGAATACGCTTTGACCTGCAAGTGCAAACGCTGCCGGGCACCTCGACGGAGTCGCTGGGCGGCGGCCTGCTACTGCCCACACAGTTACGTCTCTTCGAGCCCGCGGCGAGCGGCTTGGGGTTGCTGCAAAGTGCCGTTTTGGCCGAGGGTGGGGGCCCGGTATTCATCAACCCGTTTGCCGACTCGTCGTCCGGCACTTCGGACGCCGACCCACGTCGCGGTCTCGTGCTGGGCGGCGGTCGGGCGGGCGCACCCCGCTCGGCACGCCTCACCCTGCTCCAGCCAAACTACAGCCTGGCCCGCGCGGTCGAGCGTCGGATCAACGAACGCTTCGGCCAGAATCCCTCGGCGGCTAGCGCGTTGAGCAAGGGTTACGTCGTCCTGGAAACACCGCCCGGCTACGCTCATCAATCTGATTTATTCCGCCGACTCGTTGCCCATCTGTACCTCGACAAGAATCCCGCCGCACAGGAGCGGACTTTGCGGGAGCTGTCGCGCCTGGCTGTCGGCCCTGCTCCCAATTACGAGCACTTCGCCTTGGCGTGGGAGGGTATCGGCCGCGGCGTCATCCCGTACGTCCAACCTTTCTACACGCATACGAATCCCATGCTCCGTTTCTACGCCGCGCAGCCCGGCCCGCGCGGCGACCTGCTGGCGTTGCCAGTTGTGGCCCAGACCGCGGCGTCCGGGCCCCACTCCCTGCGTTTGCTGGCGATCCGCGAATTGGGGGACGCACAGTCGCCTCAAGCCGCCCTAAAACTCGCTCCCCTGTTGAACGAGCGCGACCGGGAAGTCCGTATTGCCGCGTATGAAGCGCTGCTCCTCCACGGGCACCCGGCGATCCAGTCCACGCGCTTCCCCCTTATCCTCGACCGCGGCCAGCTCAATTTCAGCCTGGACATGATTGATTCCGACGGGCCGCCGTTGATTTACGTCCGCCGCACGCGGCTGCCGCGGATCGCCGTTTTCGGCCGCCAGATGGCGCTGATGCCCCCGGTGTTTTACACGCACGCCGAAGACTCGCTCACGGTCCATACCGTTGACGGCAGCGACGACGTGCGGATGTTCATGGTTCGGGGGGGGCGGCTCTCGGAACCGGTGGTCGTGCCGCCGCGGGTTGTGGACGTGATCACCGCTCTCGCGCAACTGCCGATCAAGGACGAAAGCGGGCAGCTCCTGGGCCTCGGGCTGCCCTATTCGCGGGTGGTTCAAGTGCTGGCGGACCTGCGGGAGAGCGAGACGATCTCGGCTACACTCGTGTTCGAGCAAACGAGCCTGACCGATCTGCTGGGACCGGCGCGCGTGCCCGAACGCCCCGAAGGCGACCGCGAGCCGGACACCTGGCCCGAGCCGGACACACAACCGGATGCCGAACGCGAAAACGCGGACGAGCGCACAAACGTTAATTGAGAGGTGGCTGAGCGGGAGGGCGAGGCCACTGTCAAGCCAGGGATGCGGGAGGGCGAGGCTCCTGCCGAGCCAGGGATGCGGGAGGGCGAGGCTCCTGCCGAGTCAGGGATGCGGGAGGGCGAGGCTCCTGCCGAGCCAGGGATGCGGGAGGGCGAGGCTCCTGCCGAGCCAGGGATGCGGGAGGGCGAG
>JAGMDK010000665.1 GCA_023128695.1 Phycisphaerae bacterium | reverse complement strand
GGCGGAGTTTGTCTATCGAGCGAATCGCCGGTGGCTGGAGGCGAACCTCTTCGACCGGCTCCTTGTCGCGGCCGTAACGGGTAAACACATGTGTTACCAGGAGTTAGTGACCGGAGACAACTAGAGATTCAGTTACTATTATACTAATTCCCGATACTACCGGAACTGTAACCCGTTTCCGGAATGATCGGCCCGCGCCGAAACCACGCGGGGAGATCGCGGGTAGGAACGATGCCGGAACTGATTATCCGCGTACCTGGCCGAAGCGACCGCAGCGTGGAAATAACGCGGGAGCTGCTTACCCTGGGGCGCTCCGAGAGCTGCCACGTCAATTTGCCCAGCGATGAAGTCTCCCGCGTGCACGCCGAAGTGCGCCTCGATGAAGCCGGGCGCGTGCTCGTCGCCGACCGGGGTTCAAAGAACGGCACCCGCGTCGACTCCGGCGATCCGTTCAAGAACACGGCGCGGGAGGCCACCCAGAGTATCCGTATCGGCGAATTCGAGCTCGAGATCGTCGGGGGCACCTCCGCGGATGCCGCCGCGACGGAAGTCCGCTTTCAAGCCGATGAGCAACTCGAATCCGGCCAGACCAACTTTTTCCCCTCCTCCCGCGGTCTCGACCTGAATCATCAGCGGCTGGCCCTGCTGATGAGCCTCACGGAACGGATCGGCGGGGCGTTCGAGCGCAAGCAACTGCTCGAACAGGCCTTGGATGCCTGCTGCGAAGCCCTCGGCTTTGAACGCGGGCTGATCGCCCTGAAAACACAGCGCGGCGAAACCGACATGCCGACTACGCGCAACGTCAAGCGGGACGAGAGCGGGGCCTACACTGTCAGCCGAACCTTGATCAACCGCGCCCTGGTGCACGGCGAGCGGGCCATCGTCAACAACCCGGCCATCGACCTGGCCGGCAATATCAGCGACAGCCTGGTGCGGTTTCCCATCTGTTCGGCCCTGTGCGTCCCGATTTTGTATCGCGACGAAATCCTCGGCGTCGTTTATGGCGACCGCGTCACACAGGCCACGACCTACACCGCGGAGGACGTCGACTTCCTGGCCGCTATCGCCCAGCAGGTCGGCGTCGGCCTCGCGAATCTGCGTCTGTTCGCGGAGCACCTCGAAGCGCAGAAGATCTACCATGAACTGGCGCGGGCCCGCGTCATCCAGCGCGAGTTGCTGCCGTCCGCGCCCCTCAGCGCGGGGCGTTTCGTGTTCGCCGGGTACATGGAGCCGTCGTCGGCCGTCGGCGGCGATTATTTCGATTACTTCGACCTTGGCGAGGAGCGGGTCGGCCTGATCATCGCCGACGTTACCGGCCACGGCCTGCCGGCCGCCCTCATGATGGCCAACCTGAAGGGGGCGATTCGCCTGGCCCTGACCGCCGAGGTCGCCCTGCCCGATCTGGTCGCACGTCTCAACCAGCAGGTTTACAGCACCACCGGGTCGAATGTTTTCATCACTGGCATCATTGGCCGGCTTGATCTGACCACCGGCGTCATCGAGTATGTCAACGCCGGGCACCCCGCTCCCCTGCTGCTGCGTCGCGGCCGCGTAAACGCGCACGACGAAGGCCACTCGCTTCCCCTGGGCATCGAACCGGACGAACTATTTCGGGTGCAGCGGATCGAACCGGGCGATGACCTCGACGCGGCACTGTTATATACCGACGGATTGATCGAAGCCGAAAACCCCGCCGGCGAAATGCTTGACGTCGAGCCCGTCATCAACACCCTCGCGGCCATTCCAGAACCGACGACCGAGGTCCTCCTGCGGACGATGCTCTCCGTCGTCAACAAGCACGTCGGCGGCGGCAAGAAAGCCGACGACCTCACCCTCCTGGCGTTTCAGCACCTGAGAGCGTGATGATTACGGCCTGGTGCTCTGTCAACGCTGATTAGACGGGTTGCGTATCGATTTGGAATGTGTGCCACTGCTCTTGAG
>JAGMDK010000664.1 GCA_023128695.1 Phycisphaerae bacterium | reverse complement strand
TGTGACGCCGGCACGCCGGCTCCCCGCGGCAAGGGCCACATTGCCGCCGCGGCCTGCGTCATCAGACTCATCGCCGCGCAGACGCCGGCCGCGATCCAAATAAACTCCTCGGCACCCGCGAAGCCGGCCGCGATCGCTCCGATCACGGCGGGCCAGAACGCCGCCCAGCCGTCCACCTTCCCGGTCCGGCCCTGCTCGATCCGACGGCCCCAGTTGCACAGTACCAACACCGCCAGCGGGGCGACAATGATTGCGGCCAGTTCATGCTCATTAATCTCGTCGGCGATCCCGATCACCGGCAGCATGAACAGCAGAGATATGCTGGCGTAAGCCAGACGATCGAACAGTGACTTGCGGATCGGTGATCGCCGCAAGAAGCGCAGGTGCACCAGCAGTGAGCCGACGGTTCCGCCGCCGATGAGCATGGCCAGGGCCACCGTGCGGGGCGCGATGTCATCCCCGCCGCCGCCGGCCAGCAGCGACAACACGAGCGCTATCATGACCGTCACGGTCAAGAGCACGAATATCTGCGGCTTGCGGTTGATACGCGGCTTGTTGTCAGCCGCGGCGTGACGCTTCTTCCAACCCCCACGGCGACCGAATCTTCGTTCCAACTTGGCGGCCTTGTGGTCGAGCTTATGGGCGAAACGATCGAGCTTGCGTTGCACGTGGGTTGGCAGTGGTGCGGAAGCCTTCCCTACATTCGCCCGGGCATTCTGGATGAACTGGAAGGTCTTGGACTCCGGCTGCTCGTGCACGTCGAGCGTCGGCGGGACCGGCGGCCGCGGGGCGGGCGAGGTGACCGTCTGGTCCGGATCAGCGGCATCCTGCACGCGCGGCACCTGCGTCAGCGCGCTGGCATCGAAGGAAGCCATCCCGGCGCTGATGTCAGCCGACTCCATCACCGCCGCCAGCATCTCTTCCGCGTCCTGGTAGCGGTCGTTCGGATCCTTGGCCAGGGCCTTGGCGATGACCTGCGCGAACGGTCTGGAGACGCCGCTCAAGTCCGGATCGTCCCGCAGGTGCCGCATCAGCACCTCGCCCATGCTGGAGCCGCTGAACGGTAGCCGGCCGGTGAGCATTTCATACAGGATCACGCCCAGGGCGTAGATGTCGATCGCCTTGGTGTAGCTGCCCGAGCCGATCTCCGGGGCCATGTAGTGCACGGTCCCGACGCTGACGGTCTGCCCGCTGTGTTTGGAGACCGACATGTGCTTGCTCAGCCCGTAGTCGCCGATCTTCACGTACCCGTCATCGTAGAAGATGTTCGCCGGCTTGAGGTCGCGGTGCACGATGCCGCGCTCGTGCAGGTAGCTGAGCCCCTTGGCGATGCCTTTGAGCAGGAAGGCGACCTTCTCGGCCGGCATCCCGTTCCCTTCAGCCAGCATCATCTCCCGTAGCGAGGGCCCGCTGACGTACTCCATGATCACGAACGGCTCGCCCGCCTCGTTTCTCTTGACGTCGTAGATCGTGATCAGATACGGGCTCTTGAGGTTCATCACGTGCGCGATGCCGCGCAGCTCGATCTCGGGGTTCTCGCGCAGGTACTTCAGCGCGACCTGCTTGCCCGAGTCGGCCACCGCGTAGTACACCTCGCCGAATCCGCCGCGTCCCACGGCCCGCTGGACCGTAAGACCCTCGAGCGGGCGGTCGCCATGTTTGAACGTGTATGCCACGACTGCTCCTCCGTGGATCGGAACCACCGGCTACAACCGATGTTCTGTCATCATCCGATCAAATCGATCCTTTTGACCTACTCGCCGTGTACGGCTTAACGGTCACTCGCAAGTTGCCGAACTCAAGCGTCTCGCCCCCGATCACCGCCCGTACCGGAGCGGTCAGGTGCCCGTTACCGCCGGTCTGTCGGGCGTACAGGCCGCCGCCGCGCTCGAACAGCACGATCTGCCCGTTATCCTCGTGCGTCCGCACGTGGCAGGTCTTGCCTGAGCCGATCAGACAGGTGTCGCGGAACAAAACCACGTTGCTGACGTCCTGCGGCAGCCGGCAGCGGTGCGACAGCCGGAGCACCGCGGATTCGCTTTTGGCACTGGGTTTGTGGAAGGTCATCTTGGCACTGGTCCCCAGGACGATGCGGTCGCCGTCCCGCAACAGCGTGTGCTCGACCGGCCGTTGGTTGACCTGGGCCGGGCCGTAGGCGGTCAGGAAATAATCCTCCCCGCGGCGGGTGATGTCCGCGTGGTGCGACTCGATCTCGGCTGGTATGGGCACGTCGATGTCGGCCGTGGTCCCGGCCCGCCCGATCCGCACCTGCCCGCGGCCGATTAGCAGACTGCTCCCGCCGCCGTCCACGAGCATGAGCAAGGGCCGGTCCAGTCGGAGCGCGTTCGGGTCGGCCGGCGGCAGTTCGAGTATTCTCGGCCGCGTCACGGTGTCGGCCATGTCTCTGCCAGCTTGTTGCCCGGCATCGAAAGTGTCACCCCTGGCTTGCCGTACGGCATTCCCCGCGTCGGAGGCATACAATCCCAATGGCGACGCCATCAGGGCTTCCTGCCCCTCGGCGATGCGGGCCAGCGCGTCGAGGGTGGTATTGACCCAGGCCACGTCGCTCCGAACAGCTTTCAACCGCAGCAGCGTTTGCCGCAGACCGGTATAGTTGGCCGCCGCCAGTTGCGACGTCGCCCGCGTGCAGAGACCGATCAGCCGCTCACAATCCGCGAGCGTTGGATCGTAGGATATTACTCCGCTAATTGCCTGCCGAGCAGCGAGCAGGCCCTCGATCCGCCCCTCCTCGTGCCAGCGCTCCAACGTCCGCCGACAGGCGCCGGCCAGTCGGGCTGCAAACCGATCGGTATCCTGCGTGCGGCCGTGGTGCCGACAGGCGTCCTGCCAAAACCGCGCCGCCGCCAGCGTGTCGTCCCGCTCGAGCGCTTCGGTCGCTTGCTGGAGCAATTGGCCGCCGCGCTGGACGCGCACGTCCAGTTCTTCGGTCAGTTCCTCACGCCGTCGGGTGTCGTCCAAGCGTTGGACGTTGAGTCGGCCGGTTTCCAACCTTCCGGCTCGCAGGTCGTCGGTGGCACGGTCGTATTCCTGTTGCTCCTCGGCAGCCCGCTGGGCACCTGCCCGGATTTCCTCCCCGATCCTTTGCCGGAGTGTCTGAACGTCAGGCCCGCCGCGGCTGAGCACATCAAGCTGGTCGAGGTCGGCCAAAGCGTCCTGATAGCGACCGGCTTGGCGATGCAACCGGGCCCGGGCCATCAGCGGCTTGACCAGCGCGTCGAGCAGCTTCTGCCCCCGGGAGCACTCCCGAAGATCGGGCTCCCGGACGACCGCAAGCGCGTCATCGAGCCGCCCTTGGCGGAGAGCCTTCTCAGCGGCTTTGAGTCTAACATTGAACCAGCGGGTGAACATCATGAATTCCTCGCGGTTGACTGCCGATCATCGGCTACGCGATTCTACCACGCTTCTGTGCCGGGCTGGACGTTCCCGCGGCTCCGGGCGGGCGGCCCGCGGGCTCGCGGCCGGAAACCCCGGCTCACGCAACTGTATTCGCGGTCCCGAGCGGGATATTCGGCGGAGGGGCATCCGTGCCCCTGGCCCACAAGTGCGGCAGTGAGCCCCGAAACCATTTTTTTTCGGGCGTTTTCCGAAGTCGAGCCCGAGAAATGCCGATAACCACACTAAGGTGGTTTATTGGTCAGCTTGGACGCAGAGAGGTTCGTCGCCAGCTTGTTGGCTTCAGCTTGAAAACCATGAGAATCGCGCAGGCTCTGCGCTGCTGTCACTTATCAGAAGCCCTTATTACAGACTCCCGCAAAAAAAGCCGTTACATCAATAATAGTAAGGCCAATCAAGTGGAGTTTGTGTGTTGTCTCTAATTCATTTCTACCCAGGTCGGAGGGCTTAGGAAGCAGAAGGCGGTGTAAGTGCTATGCTTCCCATTTGGATTCTCGATCTGTGGCGAATTTTTGCCGAGTGGGGGGGGTACATCATCCTTGGCGCTGAAGGGTAAGAGGCGGTGCGATGTCTACCGGACCGCTCCAGCCCACATTCAGTTCCACGGAGTTGACCTGCGGCAGGTATGTCGCGGTCGCATTGTGGCTCGTTTCCGCCTCCTTGCTGGCGTGCCTGGCAACCTGGGCGGTCGGAGCCCATTGGACCGCGTAATCACGGCTGCTGGTGGCACCGGCATCTTGCCGGTGAG
>JAGMDK010000663.1 GCA_023128695.1 Phycisphaerae bacterium | reverse complement strand
CGCCCTCCCATATCTACGGCTCAGCAGGAGCTTCGCCCTCCCATATCTACGGCTCAGCGGGAGCTTCGCCCTCCCTTCCATGCCGCTATCTACTTTTCTGAGGCTCACCCTTTTCTGCTTCCGGCTACATTCCCAGCGCCCGCGCTCCCGCATACACCCCCCAGGCAGCCAGATATGCCAGCGTGGTCATCCCGACGAATGAGGCCGCCGACCAGAGCCACGAGCCCATCTCTTTCCCGATCACCACGAGGGTCGCGCTGCATTGCGCGCACAGCGCGAAGAACACCATGACGGACAACGCCACCGGCAGCGTGAAGACCGGTTTGCCGGTGTCCGCCCAGGTCATCTCTTTCACCGCCGCTCGCAGGGAGGTGGATGCCGCCTCGCTTTCCGCGCCCAGGTTGAGGACTGTTCCCAGCGTGGCGATGATCACTTCGCGGGCGGGGAAGGATGCGAGCACGCCGACGCCGACCCGCCAATCCCAGCCGAGCGGCTTGATCACCGGCTCGATTCCGCGTCCCATGCGGCCGAGGTAGCTGTCACGCAGATAAGCGCCGGCCAATTCCGCCTCAAAGCTTTCCTGACCCCAGCTTTGGGCTATTTTCTCTTGCTCGACCGCATTCCGTGTCGCGTCGCTGCGCGGGAAGTAGGCCAAGGCCCACACGACAACGTTCACGATCAGGATGATGGTCCCGGCCCGCACAACGAAGCTGTGCCCTCCCAGGTACACGCGCTGGAACACGGTCCGCAGGCGCGGCAGCTTGTAGGTCGGAAGTTCCATCAGGAACCCGGCCGGCGGCCCGGCGAAGACCACCTTTTTCAGTAGCAACGCGATCGGGATCGCAAATACCACCCCGACCAGGTACATCGCCAGCATGACCAACGCATCCAGCCGCAGCCAGCCGCCGAGCCAGACCGCCTCCTCATCCACAAACGCCCCGATCATTAGGACATACACCGGCAGGCGGGCCGAGCAGCTCATGAAAGGTGCGATCAGGATCGTGATAAACCGCTCTCGGCGATCCGCGATGGCCCGGGTTCCCATAATCGCCGGAACCGCGCACGCGAATGAAGATAGCAACGGAATGAACGCCCGCCCGCTGAGCCCGAGCGGACGCATCAGACGATCCACCATGAACGCCGCCCGAGACAGATACCCGCAGTCTTCCAGGATCGCAATAAATAGAAACAAGATCAGAATCTGCGGCAGGAACGAGAGCACCCCGCCGACACCATTGACGATACCGTCCACCAGCAGGCTCTTGATGACACCGTCCGGCAAGAGCCCACCCACGAGCCCGCCCAGCCAGCCGAAGAACCCCTCCACGGCATCCATCAGGGGCCCGGAGCCGGCATAGATCATGTAAAAAAGACAGTATAGAACGACCAGCAGCACAACAGCGCCGCCGATGCGATGTGTCAACACGCGGTCGATACGGTCGGACCAGTTCTTGCCAGGCTGAAGCCGGCGGTGGATGACGCCGTCCAGGATGTTATTGATCCACGCGTAGCGGGCCCGGACCTCGGCGGGGCCGACGTCTATGCCGGCGGCCCGCAACCGCTCTCGGGCACGTGACACGGTTTCCGCACAACCGCCTTGGGCTATAAATTGCTTCTCCGCACACCCATCCTGGTCCATCAATATCCGCAGCGCTTCACCCGGGCCGATATGATCGGCGGATTCGTGCAATCCAAGCGTCTCTTGCCGCAACGCCTCCGGCAGTTCGACCCGCTTTGTCGGCGGATCGGCTTCTATCGCGGCCTCCAGGGCCGCCACGAGCGGCTCCACGGTCTTGGTCCGAATAGCAACAACCGGCAACACCGGCACGCCAAGCCGCTCGGAAAGCCGTTCGGCGTCGATCTCTATCCCCTTCGATTTCGCCACGTCGATCATGTTGAGAGCAATCACGAGCGGTAAGCCGACTTCGAGCAATTGGCTGATGAGGTATAGATTCCGCTGTAGATTCGACGCATCGACAATTGCCAGAATGGCTTCCGGACGCGCCTCCCCTTCAACATAGCCCCAGAGTGCATTGCAGAGGATCATCTCGTCAGGAGAAGCAGCGGCAAGGCTGTATGAGCCCGGGAGATCAAGCAATTCGATGGGTTTGATGGCTTTCCGAACGCGACCGCGAGCCACATCCACCGTCACGCCGGGATAGTTCGCCACGTGCCGCCGGAAGCCGGTCAGCGCGTTGAAAAGGGCGGTCTTCCCGGTATTCGGATTCCCGACCAGGGCCACCACGGCGGCGCGGGTTTTGGGCTCGCCGCGGGCGGCGTTTGTAGATAGGGAATCTCCGGGAACCAAAACTGAATTCTCAAGGCTGTTGGGTTATTGGACGTACGACTCAGACTGCGGCAACGTCGATTAGCTCAGCCTCGCTCGTCCGCAGCGAGAGTTCGTAATCCCCCAGACGCACCTGCAAAGGGTCCCCCAACGGAGCACGACGCACCACCTGCACCTCCGCGCCTTCGATAAGTCCCATTTCCATAAGACGATAGGACAATGGGCTCCCGGAACGAACTCCGGTTACGCGAAACCGGGTGGCAAGTGATACACCAGCGAGCGACATCTGGAGCACTCCGTTTGCGTGCCAAGCTGAGCGACGACAGACCCGTCACTTGTTTTACTGATTATACATCGGGTTGCCCCCTGCTGCAACCGCCAAATGAATCAATTTTTTTTGGTTCTTTACGGATTAGCGGGGCTGGCGTTCTTCATGCAAAACGGGAGGGCGAGGCTCCTGCCGAACCGTGTTGGGAGGGCGAAGTTCCCGCTGAGCCGTGTTGGGAGGGCGAAGCTCCCGCTGAGCCGTGTTGGGAGGGCGAAGCTCCCGCTGAGCCGGCAACGCTGCGGCTCGGCCGGAGCCTCGCCCTCCC
>JAGMDK010000662.1 GCA_023128695.1 Phycisphaerae bacterium | reverse complement strand
AGAAATTAGTATGGTGTCCCCCGATTCACTATGGTGTCCCCCGATTCACGATATGGGTGCAGACTGTCAAGTATGCCATCGCCTCACATATGACATGGGCCGGGTGAGCCCGGGCGGTTACCCGCCCGGGCTTCCCACAGACCCGTACGTGCGCAATTGACGCATACGGTTCCTCAAGTCACGGGTTCGCCGCGCGACGGTACACCGAGTGGACTACCACCGCCCTGGGCAGCGGATGCCGCTCCAGAAGCCGGTTGAAGCGCGGCCACGGGATGGCCCCGGCTCGCCGACGGCGGGATAGCCATTTGTGCCAGACACGGGCCACCTCCCGCTGGAACCGCCACAACGCCGGAGCGTTGCTGGTGATCCCGTAATACGCGAAGTGACCGCGTAGCTTCTGGCATAGTGTGTGATGTTGCTCGACAATCGGGCGGTGCCGGTTGAACCGACACCAGCGGGCGATTGTCCGTAATGCCCGCGTAAAGCGGCTCGGGGCCGTCTTCCGCTTCACCACCCAGTTCCCACGCCGGGACAGACCCCAATAGTGGGTGAATCCCAGCAGCTCGAACGTCCCGGACGCCCGATCCGACGGCGGACGCTTATGGTCCGAACGTCGCGGCGGACGGCGGAACCGAACCAGCCGGGTCTTTTCCGGGTGTAGTCTCAGACCGTACCGGCCGAACCGTTTCGGCAGCACGTCCAAGACCCGTCGTGCGTCACGCTCATCGGTAAACCCGATGACCGCGTCGTCGGCGTAGCGGATTAGAAACGCTTTGCCCCTCAGACGCGGCGGCACCTCCCGCGCGAACCAGTCGTCCAGCACGTAGTGCAAGAAGACGTTCGAGAGTACCGGTGATACCACCCCGCCCTGCGGCGAGCCCGCTTCCGGGTACGACAGCGTCCCGTGGTCGAGCACGCCCGCGTTCAGCCACTTGCCAATCAGTCGGAGCAGCACCCCGTCACGCACCCTGCGTCGGAGAAACTCCCGCAAATGAGCATGATCCAGTTCATCAAAGAATTTCCGGATGTCCAGCTCTAGAATCCACCCACCGCCGTTGTGCATCGTTTGCCGCCACACCGCGTCCAGCGCCTGGTGCGCCGATCGTCCCGGTCGGAAGCCGTACGAACAGTCATAGAAATCCTGCTCGTAGATCGCTTCCAACACCATCACGACCGCCCGTTGAAGAACCTTGTCTTCAAACGTCGGAATTCCGATCGGCCGCGTCTCTGTCCGAGAACCGGCCTTCGGAATCCGCACCCGCCGTACCGGCGGTGCGAAGTACGTCCCGGACTTGGCCCGTTCCAGAAGCGCCCGAAGGTTGTCCTCCAGGTTCGCTTCGTAGTCCGCGGCCGTTTGTCCGTCCACGCCGACCGCACCGTCCTTACGCGTGCGCCGATACGCCTCGCGCAGCCACGGCAGATCGAGGTGGTGGTTCAAAGAGGTGAATCCCATTTGCGGCGATTGTTTCGCCAACTCTGCTATCCGTTGTTGTCGCGTTGACACGATCTCGAAGTCCGATGTCTTCGTCATGTTTCCCTCCAACGGTTCCGTAACCTGACGCCCCGCTTCCCTTCACCGGGTCCGCGCGGGTCGCGTTCCCCGGCTTCTACGGTACTATCAGGGCGCTACGACTCCCGGACATCCTTCCCGCCGCGCTTCGTTGCCTTCGCTTGGCGGTACCATCCGTGCACGCTCGCTTTGCTCCCGACGGCGTGGCGTGCGACGCCGTGGGCCAGGGGTTTCTTGCTCACACGCTCCGGTTACCCCTTTCCGGATTAAAGATGGAGACGACCGGGCCTCCCACGTTCCTGGGGAACCCATTGTGCCTCTGCCCTGCTCTGCGACCCCGGCGGGACCGACGCGTCAGGCCATCACGACGCGTCGACGCGGCCCCCGTGCGAACCACGACGAAGGCTCCCGCGTGCAATGTGTCTTTCGGGGCTCAATCACACGGCCTCAGCACTCGCTGTCTACGCTTCGCAGCGCCGGTTACCCGGGCACCACGCCAGACTCGCTTCCGGCTGCCGGCCAGCTCTGCCGGGCGGGCTTGCCACCCGCAGGGTTCCTGCGAAAGGTTTCAGATCGATTACTCATCCATATCCATCATCCTCCTTTCCCAAGCTTTCGTGGCGCAAGGTCCGTGACACTTCCGGCGGGCTTCGGCGC
>JAGMDK010000661.1 GCA_023128695.1 Phycisphaerae bacterium | reverse complement strand
TCCCTTGAGCTTCGCCCTCCCTTCCTTGGCAAGCAAAGATGACCGGTAACATCGAGGGCATACAGATCGAGGCCCGCGTGGGGGGCGTCGAAATGACTGTCAAGGTCGTGCCGGGGGCCGCGCGGACAAAAGTAGTCGGCGGGTGGGGCACGGCCCTGAAAGTAGCGGTTTCCGCGCCGCCCGAGGGTGGCAGGGCGAACGCCGCCGTGAGGAAACTCTTGGCGTCCGTCCTGGGCGTGAAAAAGGCGGATATCACGATCGTGAGGGGCCTGACGCAGCCGGTTAAGCGCGTCACGGCGTCTGGGTTAACGGTCGCTCAGGCCCGGGAGCGGCTGGCGCAGGTCTGATTGAGGCGAGCCGACCACCCACTTTCGCAGAACGGTACGTGTTCAGCTTGTCAGCCGGCGATATACGTCTTCATAACCCTGATGGGTCCGCGCGATGATCTCATCCGGGATCGGCGGCGGGGGGGGCTGTTTGTTCCAGCCGATCGATTCAAGGTAGTCGCGCAGGAACTGTTTGTCGAAGCTCGGCTGGTCGTCGCCGATGCGGTAGTGCTCCAGCGGCCAGAAACGCGACGAGTCCGGCGTCAGGACTTCATCCGCCAGCAGCAATTCGCCGTTGTGCAACCCGAATTCAAACTTCGTGTCGGCCAGGATGATGCCACGCTCCTCGGCATGGCGGGCCGCCTGGCTGTAGATATCCAGCGAGCGGCGGCGGACCTGCTCCATCAACTCCCCCGGCTCGACGGAAATGCTTCTCTTCGTGGCCAGGAAACGGTCGGTCGTTTCGATTGCTTGATCGAACGTTATCGGCACATCGTGCCCCACGACCGCCTTGGTCGAAGGCGTGAAAACCGGCATTGGCAGCCGCTCGGCACGGCGCAGACCGGCCGGCAGCTTCACGCCGCTGATAGTGCCGCTCGCCTGGTACTCCTTCCAGCCGCTGCCGATAATGTAGCCGCGGACGATGCACTCGATCGGCAGGATCTCCACGCGCTTGACGACCATCGCCCGCCCGCGGAGCTGATCCACGT
Source organism: Phycisphaerae bacterium (assembly GCA_023128695.1). Lineage (GTDB taxonomy): Bacteria > Planctomycetota > Phycisphaerae > UBA1845 > Fen-1342 > JAGMDK01. The sequence goes on along the minus strand of JAGMDK010000661.1, from coordinate 1,349 downwards.
ACGGCGCGTAGTCCACCGGAATCTGCTCGTCGTCGACAACATAATCCAGGTGGTGCGGCAGGCAGGCCGGCAGCGTCTGGAGCCAGAAACGCGACATTTGCGTCAGGAGAACGCCTTTGCCGGGCACCGGCTCGTTCATGACGACGTCGAAGGCAGAGATGCGGTCGGTGGCGATGATCATCATCCGCCCGCCGAGCTTGTACAGATCGCGGACCTTTCCGCGGTTCACCAACTCGGGCAAGTCGGTCTTGTGAATAGTGGGTGGCGTTTTCATCATGTGGGTCATAGTACCTCATTCCTCGTGCGTCGCGCAAGTGCAAAATATCGGCTTGCAAAACCGCCGTGGTAGCCAGGATGATACTGAGCACAAACGCCCGCATTGGTTCGTCCGGACAACATACGAGAAATGCTAACGGCAGTATTATACGGGAATGAGCACGACACACAACGATTCATCCTCGCAAAGTGGGTTGCGGGTCGGATTGATCGCGGACGCCGAGCGGCTGGAAATGCTCGCCCCGGCGGCCCGGGCCTGCTCGCTGCTGAAAATGATCGGGCAGGCGGGGATGGCTCAGGCGGCCGGCCTCCCGGACGTGCCCTGGTTCGACGACCGGCGGGTGCTGCTCGAGCATCCGGAACTCCAGGCGGTTTTGTTGGTAACATCAACGCGTCGGGACGCGGAGTTGGGGGCCAGAGCTATCGAGCGCGGCTTGCACGTCTGGCGGCTCCCGCCTTTGGCGCGGAATTTCGCCGAAGCGACCGAAATCGCGGCCGACGCCAAAAGGGCCGCTACGGTCTACCGCGTGGCGTCGTGGTGGGAGCACGTGGCGAACCACGTCTGGCAGGAACTGGACTGGCCCGACAATTTTCAACCGCTATTTTCCGAACTGCGGATTGACACCCGCGGGCCCGGCATCCAGTCGTGGCGGGCAAGCCTGGTCGAAGCCGCCGGCGGCGTCCTGGCCAATGACGGCTATGCCCTGCTTGAGGCTCTAGTGGCCGTACGTGGGCTGCCCGAGAGTGTCTCGGCCGCCGTCGGGAATTATCGCCGGCCGCCGGGTGAGGCCGCCTGCGAGACGGAGGATACGGCCCTGGCCATTATGCGGTATTCGGGCGGCGGGACGGCCATGGTCCAGGCAACGTGGGACCTGCCGTCGAGTGACCATCATCTAAATCACCGTGCGCTATCAGGCGAGACCGAAGGGCCGCGGGCTTCAGCCCGCGCGGCCTTGCCGTTGCCGAGCCGGCGCGAGATTGCGCCCGGTTATTTAGAACATCACGGGCAGGACGCGACGGTAAAATTGACCGACGAAGAGGCGCTGGTCATTGCCGCCGATGGCACTGTCCGC
>JAGMDK010000660.1 GCA_023128695.1 Phycisphaerae bacterium | reverse complement strand
ACACGGTAATGTAGCGGCCGGGCTCCGTCCCGGCCGTAGAATGAGCAGGTGGGCTTCGGGGCCGACGGCCGGTACGGAGCCCGGCCGCTACACCAGATCGAATTCCGTGGCAAAATCCCTCGGTTGCGACTCAGTCACGTCGCTACATCCTCATCAAACGTCCGTTTCCGCCGCAGGATGTGGTGGTAGTGTTGGCTGAAGCGGTGGGCTTCGTCGCGGACCTGCTGCAAGAGCTGCAAGGCTTCGTTATTACGTGAGAGCTTCAGCGGCTTGGAGCGGGCCTGCACGTAAACCAGTTCCTCACGTTTCGCCAGCGAGACGACCATCGCCGGCTTTACCGCCTCACCACCCTCCGCCTCGATCGCCTGCCGCATACGCTCAAAGGCCTCGAGCGCGGCATGTAATTGGCCCAGTCCACCGTCGATCAGGATCACGTCGGGATATAACTCCTCGGCGATCGCCGCATACTTGTACCGCCGAGCGATCACCTCGCGGATCATCGCGTAATCATCGACGCCGGCCACGGTCTTGATCTTGTAACGCCGATAGCTGTTTTTGAACGGCTTGCCGTCGATGTAGCAGACGAGCGAGCCGACCGAATCTTCGCCCTGCAAGGTGGCGATGTCGATCCCCTCGATGATCCGCGGCCGCTCGGGCAGGTCGAGTAATTGTTGCAGCTTCTCCAGCCCCGCGGCCGGGTCCACAAAGAAAACCTCGGGCTGCACATGTTCGTCCACGTCGCCGCCCAGCGATAATGATTCGATCGCCTTGATACGGTCGCGGACCACGGCGGCGTCCTCGTAGCGTTTCTCCGTGGCGGCCTGCTCCATCTCTGCCCGCAACTGCCGCAGCAAGACGCTCCGCTTGGAGCCCAGCAGCTTGCGGAGCCGCTTGATGTCCGCCGCGTACGCTTCCTGGCTGATGCGGTTCGCACAGGGGGCCGTGCAGCGGTCGATCGCGTGGAGCAGGCACGGCCGAAAGAAGCGGCGTTTCTCGTCGTTAGCCCGGATGTCGAGCTCACACGTGCGGTACTTGAATATCTTTTGCAACGCATTGACTGCTTCCCGAATGCTGGTGGCGCTGAGAAAGGGGCCGTAGAGCTTGCTGCCCCTGGGGCGCGGCTGACGGGTGACGTAGACGCCGGGATAATCGTCGGAGGTCGTGATTTCGAGGTAGGGGAAAGTCTTATCGTCCTTGAACTGCTCGTTGTAGGGCGGCTGAATGTCTTTGATCAGGCGGCTCTCTTTCAGGAGCGCGTCGACTTCAGTCTCGCACTCAAGGAGATCGATGTCCTCGACCCGAGCCACCATGTGAACGATCCGCGGGCCGCGGGTGCTGAGCAGGTCGGCCGAATTCTGGAAGTAGCTCGCGACCCGGGAGCGCAGCTCGCGAGCCTTGCCGACGTACAGCACCACCCCCTCGCGGTCCTTCATGAGGTACACGCCGGATGTTTTCGGGAAATGGGCGATTTCCTCACGCAGACGGGCGATGCGGTCGTCACTTTCAGGCATGGCGACAGGATTATAGCCGCCGGCGCGCCTTGTGCTGCACCAGGACTCGATTGGTAGAGAGCGTGGGCGTCCCTGCCCGCCTGAATAGCTTCTCTTCCGTGGGCGAGCGGGAGGGCGAGGCTCAACGGGAGGGCGAGGCTCCTGCCGAGCCAGGGACACCGCGGCTCAGCGGGAGCTTCGCCCTCCCATATCTACGGCTCAGCGGGAGGGCGAGGCTC
>JAGMDK010000066.1 GCA_023128695.1 Phycisphaerae bacterium | reverse complement strand
TCCGGTCAGAGGCTTTCGCGCGACGACCGGTACAGGGCCCGGACGCTACAGTGTGGAGGTGGCGCGCTAGGCCCGGCATTTATGCCGGGTTGAAGGATCGGAATCTGAATCCCCTCCTTTCCCCCGCCGCCGAAGGCGGCGGGGGAAAGGAGGGGGAATAAAGCTCGTTTACCCGGCATAAATGCCGGGCCTAGCGCTTGCTGGTACGAGATTCCTATCTCGCACCTCTCGAATCTCAATCCGCCGCCGGGACCGGTCCGGCCAGCAGGTCGTATTCTTCGAGCGGCGTGCGATCACCGGTGTGGATCATTTCGCAGTTCATCCGGAGTTTGGGCATCTCCATGTCGATGAAATGCTTCGCGACACGCTTCTTGCGGGCACGCATCGCCGACCAGTCCGTCAGGCTCGGAGGCCTGACGCTACCTGCCGGACTCGGAGGCCTGACGCTACCTGCCGGACTCGGAGGCCTGACGCTACTTTTAGCCTGATGCAGGAATAGATGGCCGATGAAAACCGCCGCGGCGGCGTCGACCAGCTTGCGGCCCATCAGGTCGAGATAGTCGGTGCTCTGACTCTTGACGAATTTAATCGCTTCCAGCACCTGCTCCTTGCCCTCAACTAGTTTGGTTTTTAACTCGCTGAGCAGGACGTCGTCATAATCGGTCTGCTCGAATTCGTTAATCCGACGTTCAAACGCGCCGGAGCAGACGCCACGGACCGCCGCCACGATCTGGAGTTGGCTGGTGCCCTCGTAGATGGTGGTGATGCGGGCGTCGCGGAGGTAGCGCTCGGCGGGGTAATCCCGCATGTAGCCGGAGCCGCCGAGGACCTGGATGGTCTTATCCGCCACCATGCAGCACACCTCCGAGGCATAGTACTTGGCCAGCGGGGTGAGCATCCCGTTGAGCCGCTTGAACGTGCGGGCCAGGGCCTTGCGTTCCTTGACTTCCGCCGGGTCGGTCGGCTTCTTGAACTCCAGCACGCGCTGGTTGTTGTTGTCGAGGTCGCACACACGGCAGGTTTCGTAGGTCAGTGCCCGGGCGGCCTCGATTGCGATCTTCATGTCGGTGACCATCTCGGCCACCGCCGGCAGGCGTTCGATCGGGCCGCCGAACTGCTTGCGCGTGTTCGCGTACGTCCGGGCCAGCCGATAGGCGGACTCGGCAATGCCCAGCGATTGGGCGGCGATACCGAGGCGGGCCCCGTTCATCAGGGCCATGACGTACGTGATCAAGCCGCGCTGCCGCTGGCCGATCAGCCTCGCGGGGCAATCGTCGAAGACCAGCTCGCAGGTCGGCGAGCCGTGGATGCCGAGCTTGTGCTCCAGGTGCCGCACCTTGACGCATGCGTTGCGTTCGGTGATGAACAGGCTCAGCCCGCGGCCGTCGGAGATGTCTGGCTCGCTGCGGGCCAGCACGAGGAGCACCTCGCCGCAGCCGTTGGTGATGAAGCGCTTGACGCCGCGGAGGTACCATTGACCGTTTTCCTCGATGGCTTTCAGGCGGACGGCCTGGAGGTCGCTGCCGGCGTCGGGCTCGGTCAGGACCATCGCGCCGGTAACTTCGCCACGGGAAAAGCGCGGCAAGAACTCGTCTTTGATCTCTTCGTCGGCGAAGGCGTTGATCGTCTCGGCGATGCCTTGAAGGCCAAAGATGTTCATCAGCGAGCCGTCCGCCCGGCTGACGATGTCGTTCGCCATTGAGTAAATGATGTTGGGGCAATTGAGGCCGCCGAAGCGGCGCGGCAGCGTGAAGCCCATCAGATCGGCCTGCGAGAGGGCCTTGAGATTCTCGGCCACGAGCGGGTTTAAGGTAACGGTACCGTCTTCATTGAGCGTATTACCCTTGTCGTCGATGGCTTCGGCTCGCGGAGCGATAGCATTGCCGGCGATGTCGCCGAGGATTTCGAGCACGCGGCGATAGTTGTCGATCGTATCGGCCTCATCGACTGGAGCGTAATCGATCTTGTGTACCCGGGCGTCCTCGAAGTCATCCTCCTGCACGCGGGCGACTTCGCCGAGGTCGAGGTGATCGAAGAGAAACATCAAATCGTCGTTGTCAAGAAAGAAGTTCGGCATTACTAGCTCTCAACTATCAGTTGTTATCAGAGACTACATCTCCAGGTCTCATCCTGGTTGGCACTCGTTGTCCGACAAGCCAACAGGAGGCAATGTCAACGCTAAGACCGCCATCAAGATCGGGGCGATCGAGTCAAGCCATTCATTGGAAACCTGCGTAACGCCTTCGTCGTCGATTCTCTCAGTTCTGAGCGAGGGATCACGCCCATAAGCGCGTATGTTCGCAAGCCACACACTGGCCATTTTCAACGCATCATGTAATGTGGTTACAGGAACGACACCAATCTTCTGTCCCTGGTTGGCCGCATGTGTCGTGATTCCTTGGAATCCGGTATCCATCGCATAATCTGTTTTCAGGTTATTCAGTTCGCACAATTTGCCCCACCACTGGCTCCATTGAACGATGGTCAGTAGCGGCACTAGCACATCAAGTATATCAATGGAGATTATCTTGCCTGACTCAAAGCTGTAACCGTGCCTTTCGAAGGTTTTGCGTATCTCGTCATCTGTGATCGTAGCCGGCGCCGGAAGTTTGTACGACATATGTTCCTCCTGCACAGCTTCCCTATTATTCCTTCGGCCGCTCTTTCAGCGCGTTGTGTGTGTCACTGCTCTTGAGCAGTGTCTTCTTGGACCGACAATGGCCCCGGCACTGCTCAAGAGCAGTGGCACACGCGCGCTCGTAAAGCACCTTGCCGTCGCGCTCCACTTCGGCCAACAGTCCGCTCCGGCGAGCCCGCGTCTGTTCGAGTTCGGCGCTGGTGTACACGACGGGCTCGACCGGGATCTTTGCACCGGTGACGGCAAGAACGGACGCGATTCGGTCGATAAAGCGTTCGTCGGTCTCCTTGACGATGAACAGGTCCACGTCGCTGTCGGCGTGGAAATCGCCGCGTGCATACGAGCCATAGAGCACCACACGCTCGGTGCCATATGTGGCCAGGTGCTCGACGATGCGGACCAGCTCGGGTTCGACTTCGTCCCAGCGTCGTTGCTGCCAGATGCTCAGGACCATCTCGTTCGCCTCCCGCATATTCTACATCACCTGCAAAGCCCGATCGATGCTACTCCTTCGGTCGTTCCTTGAGCGCCTTGATCATCATCGGAATAACCTGGTTGTGGTCCTCGACGAGGTAGACGTTGTCGGTCCCATGACTGATCAGTTGCCGGGGCAACTCCTGAGTTTTCCAGCCGGACAGGACGGCGCCCACCTTGACGCCGAGCCGGTCGGCGAGTTGACGGGCCTTGCCGCACAGTTCGAGCGCGACGTCGTGCAGGCTACCGTCCTCCTGCTCCGCGAAGACCCAGACTTCGCCTTTACGATTCGGTTTGATCATGATTGCTCCAAGCTGCTAGCTGTCAGCAGTCAGCTTTCAGCGGTCAGCCATTAGCGATTGTGGGACCGGCTTCCGGCCGGTCTCGTCCGGGACGAAGCCCGGTCGCTACACTCGACCGGGACAGAGCCCGGTCGCTACACCACATCCCTCCCTTCCAGGGTGTTTCGACCGGGGAGGTGGGTTACACCCGTTCGGGGACATAGGTAACACATCCTATCGTCTCCCCCCTGTCTCGGATACATCGTACGGTGAAAACGTTCGTCCTGGGGTCCGTGACACAATCTGCGGGCATCTCGTGCTCGCGCGATAGCCGAATCTGGCCCGTAGCGGTAGCCGGGCCAGTGGCGCGATCCCCGGCCCGCGCCGTGTCTTTGAACAGAACCCCGAGCGTTAGCGATGGGTCAGGCACATGGCGGCATCCCGTCGCGTGCGACCGGTCGCTTACGCTCGCGGTTCTGATTGGGGGGCGTCGCCACGCATTCCAGTATCGCAACACCTCGCAGATTCTGTCACGGACCCTTCGTCCTGGCCCTGATGATCCGCGTCGCTCATCCCGAACGTATCATCCGCTTGGCGGCCAGTGATACGATTGCTAGTGCTAGCAGAGCAATCACGAGCAGCAGCGCTGCGATCCCGTGCAGCTCGATGAGCGCTTCCTGACCGGCATACCCGAAGACCGGCACCATCGCCGCCAGCATCGATAGCATCGTCAGAAACCCGAGTAACATCACGATCCAGAACAACAGCTTCAACTCAAACGACGGACTGCCGACCTCCGCCGCAGGCGATGCAAACGGGTAACGATGCTGCCAGATCAGCGCGCTGCCGGTCAGGCCGATTATGAACAACGGTGCCATGGACATGTGAATCAAGAGCGGCCACCCGGTCAGTTCGCCCCAGGCCCATCCCGCCCCCCAGCCGGTCAGCGTCAGGATTACTACCGAGACGATCGAAGTCCAGTAAACAATACGTGTTATTCGAGGTCGGGTTGCCGACGTGTCGGGAACACGATTCGATACTTCGTTCAGCGATGAAGCGGTGACCGCGCCTGGCGCAACAATCGGGGCATGGCGAATCAAGACCAGGGCGATCACGCCGGCGCAGATGAAGCCGAACCATTTGAATACCGGGCGCAGCACGAAACCCCAAGCCCAAGTACGGGCCAACAGCTCGTCGTCGCCGCGCAGAAAGAGCATCAGCCGGTCGGTCGGCGGTTGTCCGCTCGGATCGTCCGCGACGGTGGCCCAACCAAAGTTGATCGGCGAGTCGAGAGCGTGACAGTCGGTGCAGTCCCGGGCTCCGAGTGCTTGCGCCGCCGGGCGGACATCGTGGGCCAGCGGCCAGGCATAGGGCTCAAAGCCTTCGGAGAGCGGCTCGACCAAGCGATGCGGCGCGATGACGCCCTCCGCCTGCCGGATGAACACCGGGGCAACGATCATTGGCAGTGTTTCGTCAGTACGCTCTCGGCTGGCGAGGCCGAGCCCATGCGCCAGCGAGGTCTGAAACCGCTTCGCGTTCATCTCCGGCCACGGTCCTGAATGACACGTCGTACAGGTCAATTTCTCGTAATGCCGCGGCGGCAGGCCGCGGTGTTGCGGGTGCGGGGCCCGGAGGCGGCCACCCAGAGCGGCGGTGACGGTCGCCGCATCAGTTTCGCCCAGATGGCAGCCGCGACACGTTAGCGCTGCGTGGGCCGGCTGCATGTTCGGGTCGGCTTCGCCGTCGTAGCCGCGGGTGATCGCGTGATCGAGGCCGTGACGGTGACAATCGACGCAAAGCAGCCCGGCGGCGAGGTGCATATCCTGATCGGTCTGCCAACTCTCGGGGGCGTTCGGCCCCACCTCCCGCACGGTGTGACAGAAATAGCAACGCTCGTTCGGCGGTCGGCGGGTGATGTTGAAGAGCACGCGGTCGTCGGGGTCGAAACGGTGCCGGTTGTACACCAGCGTCGGTCCGGCCTGCTCGGGATAGTCCGGGCTCGGCGGCAGGTCCGGGTCCCAGTCGTCCGGCACCTTGCCGGCCTCGCCGCGGACGACCGCCAAGCCGAGGGCCGCGGTTGGGGCCCACTTGAAGTTCTCTTTCTCGATCTGTCGCGCGGCCTCGGCCGGATCGTGCTGCTGGTTGACACTGTGGCAGAACATGCAGTCGATCTCGAGCTTGCCGGAGATACCCCAGCGCAACGATTCCGGCAAAGCATTTACGACATCGTCGCTCGGCTCGCCGAAGCCGCCGCCGGGGATGTGGCGGCCGAAGCGTTTCACGAATTCCCAGTTCGTCAGTCCGATGCTTTCAGGTGTGCGGGTACCAGGCCATTGCCGTCCAGATAGTGGCAGAACCGTACCGGTTTGCTCATCTACAAGTATCCACGGCTCGCCCGGCTGCCCCGGCAGCACGTTAGGATCGTTTGCGTTGAAGTGCCACCCGCCGGCGATTATGGCGTAGGGGTGACATTTGCCGCATGTGGCCCGCGGCGAATACGGCTTGGCCGGCTCGTCATCCGGACTGATCGCAACACCATCGTGGTCGTAGAGGGTCAGACGGTGGACATAAGGCGCGCGGCTGTCGGTTTTGAGCAGTTCGACGGATTCGGGTTCGTCGGCCAACGCCGATGTTACACCGAGTAAACCAACCAGTAACAACAAGGCAACGAGGCAGCCCCGGAGGGGCGACGGAATATAGCCCAGGGCGCAAGCCCTGGGGTGATGATCGTTCTCCAAAGTGTAGCCCCGGAGGGGCGACGGAAACAACGCCGACGTCGAAACGCTTCCGTCGCCCTTCCAGGGCTCGCGGTTCTCGCGAGCGCTCAAAACCCAGGGCTGGCGCCCTGGGCTATATTCCGCCGTCCCTCCGGGACTGGTTTCCGCTGCCCTTCCGGGACTGGATTGCCTGGGGACCATCGACCATCACGCCTTGAACTCGTCCGGCTGGAATTCGACGCGGTCGCCGGCGTCGATCGCCTCGTTCGCCCGCAGAACCGAGACACACACCTCGAACGCCAACTCAGAGGGGCAACTTAACGGCGTGCCGTTACGAATGGCGTCGAAGAAACTCTCCAGGTGCAACTGGTGCGGGGGCTTGGCGGCCAATTCCAACATGCGTTGAGCCTCAGGCGTCTTCTGACCTTCCGGCGTCAGCGTCTCGCCGATCTTGAGCTCGATCGCGTCACGGTCCATCGTCTCGATCTTCTCGGCTTCGTCCTCCCACTCCCGCTTCTTGGCCTGCTGCTCCCGGAAGAAGTAGCCTTTGCGAGAGTCCTCGGAGACGACGAGCGTGCCTTCGTCGCCCATGAACGTCTCGAAAAAGCCGCCGTTGCTGGTGGTGTTGAGGATCTGATAGAAGCAGCGGACCGGGCCGGCTTTGGTGTCGTACTCGTAAATCGTCATCACGTTGTCGTACCAGTCGCGGCCTTCCTGCTCGGTGTAGTAGTCGAGCCCGCCGCTGCCGATGACCGCTTTGGGGGTGGTCTTGAGGAACCAGTTGAACACGTCGATCTGGTGCGAGCCGAGGTCCGCCAGCGGTCCGCCGGAGTATTTGCGATACCAACGCCAATTTCGGAACTGGTCCATGTTTTCGTAGCCGTGGCGCTTCAGCGTTTCGGGGTCGACTTCCCTCCCCTGGGGCCAGCCGAGTTCGTAGAGCTGTGGGCGGTTCCACTGCCCGAAGGCATGCGTGACGCGGCCCAGAATCTTGTCCTTTTCGATGAGCGTGAGGGCGTGCCAGTAACGCGGATTGCTGCGGCGTTGGTGGCCGATCTGGAGCAGTTTGCCGGTCTCGCGGGCGGTTTCGACCATCGACCGCGCTCCTGCGATCGTGTTCGACATCTCCTTTTCGCAATAAACGTGCTTGCCGGCCCGCAGACAGGCGTTCGTATGCTCGGCGTGGACCCAATCAGGCGTCGCGACGATCACCGCATCCAGATGCTTCTCTTGATCCAGCATCTCGCGGTAGTCTTCATACGTGTTGACCAACTGATCGTACTTCTTCAGCAGCTTGGCCGTGATCTCCCGGTGATAGGGCCAGACGTCGCAGGCGGCGACAAAGCGGATTCCGGGTATCTTGAGGGCCTTTGTGAGCAGAAATTTGCCCTGGCTGCCCGGGCCGATAATCCCGACCGCCAGCTCTTCGGCCTTGTCAGGGACTTCAGTTTGCTCCTGAGCCCAACCCGGCACGGTGATCATCAGCCCGGCCCCCGCCACGGCGGCCGAACAGATGAACTCGCGCCGATTGCACTGTAGGTCACCGGGTTCGGTCGTGTTGTCGTCCATGCGGCACCTTCATTACCAGCTCACTCGCCCCGCTCAGGCGGGATGCACGTAATCATTCCACTGTACCAACGCGAATGAGCGCGTCAACGCGGCAGGCCGGTGAAGTGATTCACCGGCCTGCCAAAACGATCTACGTGCAGGGCAGAGAAGGTGCCGGGCCCCTTACGGGCAAGTCGTGTTCATCAGTGCCACGAACGGATCGATGTCTCTCCAGTTGACGGTGCCGTCGCCGTTCACGTCGTTGTTCGAGAACGGGCAGGTCGGCACGCCGGGGAGGAACATGGCCGCCCAAGCGGCATAATTGTCGTTCATCGCGGCGACGAAGTAGTCGATGTCGCGCCAGTTGATCACGCCATCGCAATTGGAGTCGCCGGGGCAGGACGGACCCAGCGGCTCCCGCCAGAGGGTCATCGCGTCCACGTCGTCGGGCAGCGGCTCAAGGGCCGCGACACTGTACCCGGTCAAGAAGGACGCGTAGATCGTTCTGGGATCCAAACCGCCCGACTCGTCAACCATGAGGGTGAGCGGATCGTCCTCGTCCACGCTGAACAGCAGCGCCAGGACCGGCTGGCCCGGCTGCGTCGGATCCTCCAGCCAAGTGAACTCAAAGGCGTCGATGTCGGCGTCCTCCGAAATCCCCAGATGGATGAACTCGTCAATCACCTGCGTCGGCCCCAGCGGCGTCACCTCGTAGATGCCGCCCGGATCGAGCCCCAGAAACGCCTCGTGGTCGGCCGTGAAGTACCAGAAGGGGCAATGGTTACGGCTGAGCACGATATCGAGCGAGTCCACGTCGTCGTCTTCCTCCTCGACCCCGTCCGGATTGAGCGCCAGACTCTGGTGCACGGTGATCTCATCCGCAATCGGATACCTCACCGCCACCGGGTACGGCGGGACCATTCCACTGACCAGCCCTACCGTAACACCGGCAATCTCATCCTGCCCGGCCGTGCTTCCGTAGCTGCTGACACCCGCCGGCGAGGGGGCCGTGACCGGCACGTCATTGACCGGCCAGCCGGGGGCCATATCGTCGTCGTACGAAACCATCAGGTAGGCCGCCCCGTGGATGCATTCCGACGGGAACTGCGGAATCGGATCGAGCACCGCGTGATCCTGCGGAATCCACTGCACCTCATGGAAGCTCACGTCGATCTGATCGTGACCGTCCAGGTCGAAGTACTCCCCGTAATCCTCGATGCTGCCTTCTCCGACGGGAACACGCGTGGCCGGCGGCACGAACGGATCCGGCGGATCGGGCCACGGATCCTGGCCGAAGATGAACTCGTCGTCCTTGAATCCGTCCCGTCCCGGCGGCACCACCGGGGCGCTCTGCCACCAGTATACGTCGCCGGGGTCGAAGGCCTCGTCGCCGTCCGCGAACGGATCGCTCAGCTCGTGGTCGGAGCCGATGTCGAGCGAGAACTCGAACAGGTAATCCACCAGTCCTTCCTCGATGTAGACTTGGTAGTCCTCAACTTCGCCGTCCTCAGCCTGTCCGTCAAAGGACAAACCACCGGCCGTGCTGAAGCGGAAGCGGGCGAACGTAGCAGTGTTCGGCGTGGCCGTAATGGGCACGAGGAAAGTCAGCGTCGTGGTTCCAGGCGCCAGGGCGACGTTATTGAAGATCTGGTCGCCAAGCTCTGCCCAGCTACCGTCGGCGTTGAAGTCGATCCAGGCGTCGAGCTGACCGGCCGTGTTCGCCGTGACGTCGACGCCGGCAACCGCGCCCGGTATCAGCGGCATCGTGAACAGCACGCCGTCTTCGTCGTCGTTCCCGTCGTTGTCATCACCGAGTGCGTTGGGGTCCGGTTGACCATCCGGTTCGGAGTCTACACTGGCACCCAGGAAGACGCCCGGGATAATGGCCACGATAACGTGGCGGGCCCCATTGTTGGCCAGCAGCGTCGGATAGGTCGGGTCAGGTGCGTCGCCGAAGTCCAACTCCTCCAGTTCCTCGCAGGCGTCGTCGATGCCGTTGCCGTTCAGATCGCCCAGGCAGAACGGCTCGCCGGTGGGCGACGGCCAGCCGCCCAAGACGTCGCAGCACTCTGCGTCGGCGTCCAGGCAGGAGCCGTCCATAAAGCAGCACGCCACGGTGTAGCCGGCACACAGGCTGCCCGCTCCGGCGGATACGCCACCCAGTTCGTCACAGCACAACGGGTCGGCCATGACGCAGTCGCCATCCGCAAGGCAGCAGGCTTCCTCAAGAGTGCACAGAGTGCCGGGACCCTGCGGCCAGCCGCCCTGGGCGGTGCACTCGTCCGGCAACTCCATGGTGCAACTGCCGTCCGGCCAGCAGCAAGCCTCGACTTCCTCGCAGATGTCGGCGATGCCGTTGCCGTTCAGGTCGGCACAGTCGGTGCCGGGGCCTTTCCAGTCGCCGAAGAGGTTGTTCACACAGTCGTACTCGGTGGTCACGATGCAGTCGGTTCCGGTGGAGCCGTAGCAGCAGGCGCCGTACTCTTCCTCAAGCGGCCGGTACCAAATAGTCAGGGCATCGATATCGTCCCAGAGCGGATCGGCAAACGGCATGCTGAAACCGGTCATCCAGGAGACGTAGATCATAGTGGGATCCATGCCGCCGGACTCGTCCCACATCGTGAGCGGATCATCCTCGTCGACGCTGAACAGCAAGGCGAGCATGACCATGCTGGGGGCGCCGTCGATCTCGAGCCAGGTAAACTCGAAGGCGTCAATGTCGGCGTCCTCGGAAATGCCGAGATGGAAGAACTCGTCGATCACCTGGACGGGTCCGAAGCCCGTGACTTCGTAGATGCCGCCGGGATCGAGGCCCAGATGGGCTTCGTGATCGGGGCTGAAGAACCAGTAGGGGCATTGATCCTCATGTGCCACGATGTCCAGCGAGTCGACGTCGACGTCGTCCTCATCGCCGTTGTCCGGGTTGGGCACCAGGCTTTGGTGGACGGTGACTTCGTCGGCAATCGGATAGATCATCATGATCGGATACGGCGGCGGGGTTGGTTGGAGGGCAACGTTCACGCCGACGATCTCGTCCCGGCCGCCGGTGGTGCCGTAGATCAGCCCCGCGGGGGAGGGCGCGGTGACGGGGACGTCATAGGCCGGCCAGCCGGGGGCCTTGTCGTCGTCGAGCGAGATCATCAGATAGGCCGGGTCATAGATGCACGCCGAGGGGAACGCTGGAAGCGGGAACTGGGCCTCGATGAGCGAGAAGTCGGTCTGGTCGTGACCGTCCAAATCGAAGTACTCCCAGTAATCCTCGATGCTCCCGAATCCGACGGGAACACGCGTGGCCAGCGTGGCGTCCGGCGGATCGGGCCAGGGATCGTGCCCGAAGATGAACATATCATCCTTGAACCCGTCGCGGCCGGGCGGGACCACCGGAGCGCTCTGCCACCAGTAGACGTCCCCGGGATCGAAGGCCTCGTCGCCGTCCATGAACGGGTCACTCAGCTCGGTGTCCGAGCCGATGTCCAGCGAGAACTCGAACAGGTAGTCCCCGCCGCCGCCCGGTTGGACCACGATGTTGTACCAGTAGTTCCAGACCGCGGGCAGCATGCCGCCCGGCGGGATGGGAACTTGCCCGCCCACGATCAGCCCGTTCTCGTCCGCGACGAAATACTGGCTGTTTACGATGTTGAACGCCGGGTTGTTCATGTACGCGTCAGCCGTCGGGGTGGTCGCGTTCACGCCGGTCTGGGACGTATTGATCGTGACCTGGGTGGGCACGCCCCACGGAATGGTCCCGGTCGGGCCCACGTTCCAATACCACGAGCGTGTGTTATTGTTGATATCCTGGATGCCGAACGAGATCTGTGTGATCCCGCTGTTGGGGCCGAACTGCGGCGGATAGACGGTCAGCGTGATGATCGCGTTCGATAAGTCGGGGTCCACCAGGTAGTCGTACTTCCACGCACTGGCGTACTGCCCATCCGGCAGGCTCTCGTCTCCCCAGGCCATGACCAGCCCGCCGGCGTCTTCCGGACCGGGCGGGACCTCGGGGCCTACGTAGGGATACAGGACGGGTTCGATGAAGAGTGTGTCCGGATATGGATCACCCTCCTCGGTGTACATCTGCCACTCTTGCCAGTAGCTGTCCCACTCGTCCGGCATGAGCGGCACGACGTGTCCGGTGCCCAGGGCGTCCTCCCAGTCCGGCATTGACCAGATCTGGAAGTACGGGTCGCCCAGCGCCGGCCCGCCCCCGGCCAGGAGCACGGCCGCCAGTACCAATGGAATCACTCGAAAACCACATAACCTTTTCATCTTCGTACCTCCTAAAACGTTGTCCGTTACGCTTGAGCCTCAGCCCACACCTAAACTACGCAAGAGTTGGCGCCCAATCCACACCGAGCGCACGACGTCACTAACACATAGACCGGGGCCGAGACATTTTTGACACGAGACGAGTTTTTTTCAGAAGCTTGGCTAAGAAATGCCCCTCGTGCTCGCGGCCCATCCCGGCCTTGGCCCCGGTTGCCGTTCGCGTATACTGCTTACATGCGCTCGATCGCGATCATCAACCAGAAGGGCGGCGTCGGGAAAACCACCACCGCGGTGAACGTCGCGGCCATTCTAGCGCGGGGGGGGCAGCACGTTTTGCTCCTCGATCTCGATCCGCAGGCCCACGCCACCATACACCTCGGGATCGAGCTCGGCGACGACGACCTGAGCATCTATGACGTCATGGTGCGGAACACGCCCTTGGCCGAGGTCGCCCGCGGCGCGGCCGAAAAGCTGGTCGTGATCCCGTCCCATGTCGACCTGGTCGGTGCCGAAATCGAGCTGGCCGGCCGCGCGGGGCGCGAGACGATCCTGGAGCGCGTGCTGCAACCCTATCAACAGGGCTTCGACTTCTGCTTCATCGACTGTGCCCCTTCGCTCGGGCTGCTCACCATCAACTCATTGGCGGCCGTGCGGGAAGTCATCATTCCGTTGCAGCCGCACTTCCTCGCGCTCCAGGGCCTCGGGCGCTTGCTCGACACGATCACGCTCGTCCGCCAGGCGCTCAATCCCGAGTTGCGCATCTCCGGCATCGTGCTGTGCATGTTTGAAAAAGGGACGCGGCTGGCGCAGGAGGTCCGCGACGACGTGACGCGTTTCGTCGCCGGTGCCCGGCCCGAGGAGGCGTGGTATGGGGCCCGTGTCTTCTCGACCACTATTCGCCGAAACATCAAGCTCGCCGAGTGCCCCAGTTTCGGTCGCACCATTTTTGACTATGCCCCGAGCAGCCACGGAGCGGAGGACTACCGGGCGCTGGCGGGAGAAATCCTGGCCACCGCCGGTGCGGTCACGCGGCCTCCGGCGCCGGGCGGTGCCGCAACACTGCCGCCAGTGGAGCCGGTGCCCGCCGTCTGCTCCGCCGATGAAGTGAAACCCCTCTCGGACGAGGTTGTTGCCGCACCCCCGTTTGCTGATTCGGACTCCGTTGAGGTTTCGTCGGCGTTGCCGGAGGCGGAGAGTTTACCCGCCGAGGATGCCGCCGCGCCGTGAAGGCCACCCGCCCGCTCATGTACGAATCGGCTTGGACACACTGGTATCGACGGGCGCTGCCGGCCTACTGGATTTTCGTATTCTGCGCCACCCACTTCCCCAACTTGCAGTTCGGCGGCGGTATCCCCTCGTCAGACAAGCTGGCCCACGCGCTGGCGTTTGCACTGCTGGCCTTTCTGTTCTGGCGGTTCGCGGAAACGTTTCGGCGTCCGCTTTCGGGCCGTTTCGTTTGGGTCGCCGGCATCGGGCTCGGGCTGTATGCCGCCTTCGACGAGTACACCCAACGGTTCGTCGGCCGTGGCGTGGACGTCCGCGACTGGCTGTGCGGCATGGCCGGGATTGCCCTGGCATTGGGGCTGCTGGAATGGCGTCGGCGAAAGCTCGCCGCCCGGCGATAGAGTTGCGTGACGCATTCGGCGGGTCGAAAAATGTAGCGGCCGGGCCACACTTGAAAAACGTTGCCGGGTGGCAGGCAGCGGTCCGAGCGGGCGCTATTTTTCCGTCAGTTCCAACGCCCCGTTCCAGTCATCCCCGGGCGGCTGGGACATGTATTGGCGGATCGCGTCGGCGTATTGCCGGGCCGCCAAATCGTCGGGCCGCTGCTCCAGACACGCCTGGAACGCCTCCAGAGTTTTGGTCCAGTCCCGCCGTTGAAACCCCGCCACAGCCTGGCCGAAGCGCTCGGCGTAGTGCAAGACCTCGTCGGCGACTTCGCCGGTGCGGCCCAGCAGTTCGTAAATCGGCACGCCCTGGGTCTTGCCCTTGACCTGCACGCCGCCGAGTGACCGCGCGGCAAAGCGTTCGCCGGTCTGCTCGTACGTCGCGCCGCTGATGAGAATGCGGGTGCCGTAGAACTTATTGGCCGATTCGAGCCGGGCCGCGACGTTGACCGAGTCGCCGATGCAGGTGTAGTCGTACTTCTGCTCGGAGCCGCAGGGCCCGACGACGGCGCTGCCGGTCGCAACGCCGATCCGCATCACCAGTTCGCCGAACACTTCGTCCCCGCCGGCCTGCCGTTGCTCGTCGCGCAGCTCACGCAGGGCCGTCATCAACTCGACGGCCGTCTCGCAGGCCCGCACGGCGTGGTCGGGCTGCGGGTAGATCACCGGGTTCCAGAACGCGAAGATCCCGTCGCCGATGAACTTGTTGATCATGCCTTCGTAGCGCAGCATCACGTCGCTGAAGCGTCCGAGGGATACATTCAATACATTCTGGGTCCGCTCGGCGCCGATCCGCTCGGAAATCGTGGTGAAGCCCGCCAGGTCGGTGAAGACGGCGGTGACTTCCCGCGTCTCGGCCCGTTTGCACAGCTCGGGGTCTTCGGCCATCTTGCGGGCCAGCGTGGCCGAGGTGTATTGGCCGAGCGAGGTGGCGAGCTGCCGCCGCTCGCGTTCGAGGAACAGGTAGCGATAGGCCAGGACGGCGACATAACTGGCGGCGAGCGTGCCGACCGCGGGTGTGACGGCGATCCAAAACGTCCAGACGTAAAAAACCAGCCCCCCCGCCAGCACGATAAAGCCGACGAGGAGGAGGGTTGCCAGAGCCGCCGTCCGCGGCCCCCAACGCACGCTGATCGCCGTTACCAACATACCCAACAGCACGGCGGGCAGGATGTTGAGCCACGGCGGAGCCCAGTACACCATGCGCCCGCTGAGCAGGCCGTTCAGCAGGTTCGCGTGGGCCATGACGCCCGGGGCGCGCCAGTGGGTGGGGATCGGCGTCATATCCGCCAGGGCCGTGGCGGTATACCCGATCAAGCCGATTTTCCCGGAGACGCGTTTCCGCAGCCGAGTGAGGGTGCTCTCGATCTCGGCGCGATACTCGTCGTTGGTCGCGAGCGCCCCTTGAATCAAGCGCAGCTTGTCCAGGTAGGCTTGCGACGCCGCATCGCGCTGCTCGGCCGGTTGCGTCGCGGCGTGCTCGATCTCGCGGGCCAAGTCGGCGCGTAGCCCGGCCTGCCCCTCCGCGAGCAGCTCGTCGTACTCCGCGATCCAGCGTTGATTGTCCGTGACGGTTTCCTCGTCACCCAGGTAGCGGGCCTCGCGCAGTTGCCCGTCCAGCTTCAGGCGCTGCTTCAGGTCATCCCCATATTGCTGATGAGCGAGTAGCTGTTTCCGGCTGAAGAGCTCTTCAAGAAGCATCTGCACGTTTCGGTTGTTGTGCCCGATGCTCTGCCGCCGATCGTGAACCTGCCAGACCGCAACGATCGGAATATGGTCGCCGAATTGCCGGCTCCACTCCGGTCGCGGGACCCACGGCACGAGGGCGCGGCCCTTTTCATCGATCTGAATGACGAGCGGCTCGCTTCCGTCCCGTCTGTGCAGAATCAGCCGGCCCGGCTCGCACTCGATGTCGTCCGCGTGCAAGTCCAACTCGTCGAACGCCACGGCCAGCGCCAACTGCGGCAGTACGCGGCCCTCGTGTTGGACCAGCAGCCGCATCTGCCGCACCACGCTGTCCACGTCCGACTCGAACACCACAAACCCGCAGCGTTTGGCCGCCCGGGCGTGCATGAAATAAACCGCTGAGATCGCGTCCACCGGCCGGGCGGCGGCAGCCACCTTCGCCACCGGCACAAACTCGGTCCGCGTGGTCGCCTGATGACTCAGGACCTCCCGCAGCGCCATCGCAACCTGTTCGTCGTAACGAGCCGCCTGATGGACGAGATCCTTGCTAAAACTGTGGTATAACTCTTGCGGCCGCATCGTCCACCGTTGGGGGTCCGCGGCGAACCACGCCCGCATCCGCCGCCGCAGCGCGAGAGCGCGGCAGGGCTCCAGCGCGCGGTCGACTTGTTCGACGTCGAGCTGCCGGGCGAGTTGCTCAGCAGCGAGCGTGGGCTCGGCCTGGAGTGTTACGACCATGCGAGCCCAGTCCAGCGGTGCCCACGCCGGTTCCCCTTTCTTGGTCTGTCGTTTAGGTGTGGTCCGCGCCAGCCGCCGGGCTTCGGCATCATCATCAGCCTCCCGGGCTTCCAGGATGCCGCGGAAGTCGTCGCTTTCCAGGAAGTTTTTCCAGGAACCGCCCAGGGCGTAGTCCGTGGCCAGGTAAACCTGCCCGACGTCGGCGATCGCCAGGCGGAGTTCGTGATCCGGCAGCGCGATCGAGGCCCCGACGGTGCCCAGCCCTAGCGGATCGTGCGCGATGTCCGCTTGGCGGGGGACGATGGTCCGCACCGGCTCCGCCTCGCCGAGCGTGATATCGACCAGTAGCGCTTTGACCCCGACCTCCCCTAGAATCGAGATGATCGCGGCCTGCACGTCGCGGGACCAGGGCCAGCGTCCGACCTTGTTGAGGGCGTCGTCGTCGATGTCGATGCAAACGAGTTGGGAGCTCTCCGGGATCGAGTTGGCATAGAGATAACGCAGATCCAGCGTCTTCAGCTCCAGCCAGTCCAGCCCGCCGAGCGCGTACACAACGAGCACCGCCGCCGTGGCCGCCGCCCCGACGCCGAAGGCCTGCCAGCTTTCGAGCCGTTTGTGCTTGATCACGGGAGGTTATTGTGGCTTTTCCGACAGTAGCCGCAAGCTGATCCCCGTTGGCTGCTATAGTCGGCGCGTATTGGCATATTATGGGACGCAATTGACAGCTATTGAGTATCGATGTATTAAACACCGATTACTTGTCCAGGTAGCAGGTTATATCTTGGAACAAGCTCACAAAACCTGGCATATTCTTCAGTTTTTGACACTACTGCCATAGACGATCGTAGAATAGTATGAAGGAATCGAAGTTGGGCACCCATGAGTATTAAACCCGATAGCTTACAGGGCCATTTAGCCGTCAAGAGAGGCCTCAGGGGGAATATGCTCCGTGGCATCGGGTCGGTGATTGATATTTACCCCACTTCGAGTGTACATCGATTTGCCGACACACTCCCATGGAAGGACGAGGACGACCTGCGAGGTGTCTGGGACGAGGTTTCCAACGATTTGTGGAAAGGGCTTTTTGACGCCGCGGGACAGCAGCGCTTTAATATTTCCGCGCGCAGGACGAACGATGGCAAGATCGTAGTAACAATCCAACTCTCAGAGGATAACACTGCTTCCAGTCGAGAGTTGAACACATCCCACGAAAAGCGATGACCCGGGACGGGAACCAAGAGCAACAAAAAGATCCGGCAGAAGCTCCGAAACACCTCGAAGAATTGTCAGACGAACTCAGCATCGAGGAAACATCGTCTGGCACGAATGGGTCGGGCTCTCAAGAGATCATCATGGCATACAAGGAGGAGGCATTTCTGGGGCCGCTGCCGCATCCTGCGATCCTCGAGCAATATAATAAGATTCAGCCTGGATTCGCAAATCGGGTCGTGAGCATGGCGGAGTCCTGGGCGGAGCATCGCCAAGTCACCCAAAGAAAAGCGCTCGAAGCGGAAATTGAGGATGCGCAAGCCGATCGGCGACAAAAGCGTCGTGGCCAATGGCTGGGCTTTCTGATTGCAGTTATTGGATTTGCGGTAACGGTTTACGCTATTCATGAGAAGAGTCCCTGGGTGGCGGGCATCTTGGGAAGTGGAACTCTAGTCAGTCTAACCGCTGCATTCGTGCTCGGGCGTCGCGTTCCCGAAGATAGCGATACATCGAAAAGTAGCGCTGGCACTGAAAAATGAATGCACCAGAGGCGTCCCTCCACCGCGACCCTTCAAAAGAAGTGTAGCGGCCGGGCTCTGTACCGGCCGTGGAATAGCAGTTGATCTTCCGTCAACTACGTCCGGGACGGAGCCCGGGCGCTACATTGTGTTCTATTCCGCCGTGTAGCTTTCCAGTGGCGGACACACGCAGAATAGGTTGCGGTCGCCCCAGACGTTGTCGATGCGGGCCACGGGGGGCCAGAACTTGTGGGACCGAACCCAGGCGGCCGGGTAGGCGGCCTGCTCGCGCGAGTAGGGGTGGTCCCACTCGGTCGCCGTGACGACCGCCGCGGTGTGCGGGGCGTGCTTGAGCGGGTTGTTTTCGGGGTCGATTTTGCTCTCCTCGATCGCGCGGATTTCCGCGCGAATCGCGCTCAGGGCGTCGCACAGGCGGTCGCATTCGGCTTTCGACTCGCTCTCGGTCGGCTCGATCATCAGCGTCCCCGCGACCGGCCAGGACATCGTCGGGGCGTGGAAGCCGAAGTCCATCAGCCGCTTGGCGATGTCGTCCACCGTGACGTGCGCCGTATTCTGGAACTCGCGCAGATCGATGATGAACTCGTGCGCGACGCGGCCATTCTTGCCCGTATACAGCACCGGATAGTGATCCTTGAGCCGCTCGGCCATATAGTTGGCATTCAAAATCGCGACCTGCGTGGCTTTCTTCAGACCCGGCTCGCCCATCAGGCCGATGTACATCCACGAGATCGGCAGAATGCTCGGGCTGCCGAACGGGGCGGCGGAGACGGCCGCGATCGGCGTCTGGCCGCCGCACTTGACCTGCGGATGGCCGGGTAGGAATGGGGCGAGGTGCTCGGCACAAGCAATCGGGCCCACGCCGGGGCCGCCACCGCCGTGCGGGCTGGCGAACGTCTTGTGCAGGTTGAGGTGGACCACGTCGGCGCCCATCTCGGCCGGCCGACATAATCCGACCTGCGCGTTCATGTTGGCGCCGTCCATGTACACCTGTCCGCCGTTGGCGTGGACGATGTCGCATATTTCACGGATGCCTGCCTCGAATACGCCGTGGGTCGAAGGGTAGGTGACCATGATGGCGGCCAGCTTGTCGCGGTGCTCCTCGGCCTTGGCTTTCAGGTCCTCGATATCGATGTTGCCTTGGTCGTCGCAGGCCACGATCACCACGCGACAGCCGGCCATGATCGAGCTGGCGGGATTCGTCCCGTGGGCCGAAACCGGCACAATGCTCACGTCACGATGCCCTTCGCCGCGGGACTCGTGGTACGCCCGAATGACACGCAGCCCGGTGTATTCACCCGCCGCCCCAGAGTTCGGCTGGAGCGAGACGGCGGTTAGGCCGGTGATCTCGCCGAGCCATTTTTCGAGTTGTGCGAAAAGCTCGGCGTAACCCCGGGTCTGCTCCGCCGGTGCGAAGGGGTGCAGGTTGGCGAATTCGGGCCAGGTGATCGGCAGCATCTCGGCGGTGCCGTTGAGCTTCATGGTGCACGAGCCGAGCGGGATCATCGACGTACACAGCGACAGGTCACGCGACTGCAAGCGATTCAGATACCGCAACATCTCGTGCTCGGCCTGGTAGCTGTTGAACACGGGATGTGTCAGGTACGCGCTCGTGCGGGCAAATGTCGCCGAATAATCCGTCTTCGCGATCTCAACCAGGTGTTTGATCGAATCGAACGACGTATAGCGCGCTTCACCAGCGAAGAAATTTAGCACGTTCCACACGTCGGTCGGCGTCGTGGTCTCGTCGAACGACACGCCTACGGTGTCATCGTTGTAGTCACGCAGGTTGAAACCCCCGGCCCGGGCGGCGGCGAGCACTTTGCGAGCCCGCGCGCTATCCAGTCGGACGCGCAACGTGTCGAAGAACGGTTCGTCACCGCTGTCGAGCCCGAGTTCAGTCAAACCCGCTACGAAGATCGACGTCAGGGCGTGCACACGTTGGGCGATTCGCCGCAAGCCCTGTGGTCCGTGATAGACGGCATACATACCGGTCATGATCGCCAGCAGGACCTGGGCGGTGCAGATGTTGCTGGTAGCCTTCTCGCGGCGGATGTGCTGCTCGCGGGTCTGGACGGCCAGCCGAAAGGCCGGGTTGCCCTGGGCATCTTTTGACACGCCGATGACGCGTCCAGGCATTTGACGGACGTACTTCTCGCGGGTGGCCATGAACGCCGCGTGCGGGCCGCCGAAGCCGAGCGGCGTGCCGAAGCGCTGCGACGAGCCGACGACGATGTCGGCGTCAAACTCGCCCGGCGGCTTGAGCAGCGTCAGGGCCAGCAGATCGGTGGCGACGACCGCCAAAGCCTGGGCGGCATGGGCCTGTTGGATAAGTTCGCCGTAATCGCGGACGCAGCCGTCGGTGTTCGGATATTGCAGCAGGACGCCGCAGAGGTTCTGTTTTTCAAAATTGATCTCGGCGACCTGGCCGACGTGCAACTCGATCCCCAGCGGCTCGGCCCGCCCGCGAACGACGGCGATCGTCTGCGGATGGCAATCGTCGGCGACGAAGAAGCCGTTCTTCTTGCCGCGCCCGACGCGGTGGCACATGGTCATCGCCTCGGCGGCGGCGGTCCCCTCGTCGAGCAGCGAGGCACTGGCCAGTGGCAGACCGGTCAGGTCGCCGACCATGGTCTGGAAGTTGAGTAACGCCTCCAGCCGACCTTGTGAGATTTCCGCCTGATACGGCGTGTATTGCGTATACCAGCCCGGGTTTTCGAGGATATTTCGCTGGATGATCGGCGGCACAATGCAGTCGTAATAGCCCATCCCGATCAGCGAGCGGAAGACCTGGTTCTTCTCCGCGATGGCCCGCAATTCAGCCAGCAGTTCATGCTCCCCCCGCGGCGGCCCCAGTTCGAGCGGCTTTCTCAGCCGAATCGAGTCCGGCACGGCCGCGTCGACCAGAGTGTCGAGCGAATCGCACCCAAGTGTGGCGAGCATTTCCTTGATGTCGTCATCACTCGGCCCCAGATGCCGGTGAATGAAGGTATCGGAAGGATTCAGAAGCTGCCGCATATCAAACGCATGGGCCATCGGTACTCAAACTCCTTACAACGTGGGAACGTGGGAACGTGGGAACGTGCGCACGTGGGAACGTGGGCACGGGCGCATGTGGGAATGTGTAAGCGTGTTTATGTTTGGCCTCCGGTTCGATAAGACTTCCAATATTTCGCGATCACAACATCTCAAATTCGCACGTGTTACGTTCCCACGTGCGCACGTTCCCACGTTCCCACGTTCCCACGTGCGCACGTTCCCACGCGATTACGTTTCGCTGATCATTTTGTCGTACGCCGGTCCGTCGAGCATTTTTTCGAGTGGGCCGAGGTCGGTGCATTTGATCTTGATCATCCACCCCTCGCCGAAGGGATCGCTGTTCACCAACTCCGGCTCGTCCTCCAGTCGTTGGTTGACCTCAATCACCTCGCCGGAGACGGGGCAATACAGCTCGCTGGTGGCTTTGACCGACTCGACCTCGCCGAAGTGGCTGCCGCCCTCGACTTGGTCGCCGACCTCGGGCAGATCGACGAAGGTGATGTCGGTCAGCTCGTCGGCCGCGAACTGCGTGAGGCCGACCGTGACCGTGTCGCCCTCGGTCTGGAACCATTCGTGCGTCTGGGAATACTTGCGATCGTTGGGTACCGCCATGCTTACGCTCCTCTATAGCCGCGTAAAAGTCTCTTGCAGGTCCCGCAAAACCTTGTAGCGGCCGGGCTCCGTACCGGCCGTCGTTGTCGGCAAACGAATGCCCGCATTCTACGGCCGGTACGGAGCCCGGCCGCTACCTTATCCGGCCATTGCCGACATTTGCGGCAGGTTGCTGGACCCCGTCGCGCTGATGGGCGGCGGGATCAGTCATATTAGGCAATTTCGCATTTCAACGGTAGAGCGCCGGGTCGGAGAGTCCGTAGAATCCGGGGTATGAACACTTGTGTGCTTTCCGCATTCAGTCCCGGAGGGGCGACGGAATGGTTCGTGTGGGTGGCCCAAGCCATAAGATCACGGCTGACACAGCCGTGCCACCCAGGGCATGGTGTGCCACTGCTCTTGAGCAGTGCTCAAGCTCTGGCCGGCCCAAAAACACACTGCTCAAGAGCAGTGGCACACAGCAC
>JAGMDK010000659.1 GCA_023128695.1 Phycisphaerae bacterium | reverse complement strand
TCCAACCCCGCCAAAACTGTCATGCCCCCTCTATCAGGTTGCTTGGCGATGACACCCACATTTTCCGACCGGCGGTGGTAAAATGTATGTTACTGATGTTCGCACGCCGCTGGCGGACAACGAAGGCAAGACCTGGCTGATCAACGTGTGGGCGGGCTCGCGGTGGGATATCCCGCACGATGAGTTGTTCAGCGTCCGCCTGCGAACACACAAAAGCGATGACGAGCGGACCGGATACCTGCTGGCCTTCCACATGAGTTGTGTTCCGGACCCGATAATCTGCCGCGGCGACTGCGACTGCAACGGCGAAATCTCGTGGTATGACCTCGATTACTTCGCCGCGGCGATCAATGACAACCTACACTTCCTCGAACATCTTCAGATAGCTGTAATATCGCCGGGCGCTGATTTCGCCCCGCTCGACGGCGGCAATGACGGCACAGTCTTCTTCGTTGCGGTGCATGCAGTCGTGGAAGCGGCACTTTTGCACGTAGGGGATGAACTCGACGAAATAAGCCTCCAGCTCGCCGGGCTCGACCGACCACAGGTCGAAGGCCCGGATGCCGGGGGTATCGACGACATAGCCGCCGAAGTCAAGCGGGAGCAATTCGGCGAGCGAGGTGGTATGGCGGCCCTTTTCGCTCTCGCGGCTGACGGTGCGGGTCGGGAGGTTGAGACCGGGTTGCAGGGCGTTGATCAGGGTGCTCTTGCCGACGCCGCTCTGGCCGGCAATGACGGTCATGTGGTCCTTGAGAGCGGCGCGGAGATCGTCGAGGCCGGTGCCCGCGACGGCACTGGTGACGAGGCAGCAATAGCCGAGAGCGCGGAATACCGGAATGACGTCCCGGACCGAAAGCCCGCTTTGCCGCTGATCGTCGTCCGCGGTGACCGCGTCGGCCGCGAGCAAATCGACCTTGTTGAAACACAGGATCGGATCAAGCCCACCTTTCAGGGCGGCCACGATGTAGCGATCGACGAGGTGGGGCCGCAGCTTCGGTTGGGCAAAGCTCACGACCGCCAACAACTGGTCGGCGTTGGCGACGATGGTCTGCTCGCGTTTTCGCCGGTCGCGGCGGGAGAGGCTCGTCGTCCGCGGCTCGACCCGTTCGACGACGCCGACGGGCCGCCCGTCGGACGCCTTGGTCTGGTCGGAAAACCAGACGCGGTCGCCGACGGTGACGGGAGCGCGGCCCTGGATCAGGAGCGTACGGAGCACACGTCGGACGGTGCACTCCCAGGGGCGCCCGTTTTCGGCGTTGACGTAGCAGATGAGGCCGTGCACCTTGGTCACGGTGCCGGGCTGCCAAAGCGCTTCATCCACCCGGGGTTGATCGTCTTCGTCGACGATGATGGTACGCTTGCGCGACAGCTCGCCCTTGGCGCGGACCGACTCGCTCGACGCGCTGTCGGCGAGCCGATCCTCGTCGGCGCGGTATTGACGAGTCCAGTCGTCGCTCCGCCGGCGAGCCTGGCGGTTCTGCCGAAAATTAACGCGCAGCTTGCGTGTAGACCGTTTTTTGCCCATGCCGGCTATTCTAACGGATCGGATACTCGCGGGTTCCAGAGCACTAGAGCCGTTTCAGAAAACATCTGGCTCCCGTCGGGAGGGCAAGGCTCCCGTCGGGAGGGCGAGGCTCCCGCCGGGAGGGCGAGGCTCCTGTCGGGAGGGCGAGGCTCCCGCCGAGCCGCGGCTCGCCGGGAGGCTCGCCCTCCCATCGCGACGGACTTTTTCTGAAATTGCTTTAGACAAGCACGATCCCGGCTCCAGCGACGACGCAGGCCGCCTGCCGC
>JAGMDK010000658.1 GCA_023128695.1 Phycisphaerae bacterium | reverse complement strand
CCGGTACGAGGGCCGGCCGCTACATTAATCCGGGGCCGGCTCGATAAGTTTCCGAATCTCGTCCATCGGGACCGGCTCCAGCGGCGGCAGTCCGAAGCGGGCCCGCTGCCGGTCCACCGCCGGGCTAAGCGGGGTTGTCCGCCCGGTTTCCTCGAACGTCTTGATGATCTTGCCGACCGCCTCGGGGTAGAACCCGCGATCGGCCAGCATGTTCTTGAGCGAGATGATCACCTCGACCGGCTTGACGTCTTGGGGACAGCGTTCGTAACAGTTGTAGCAGTTCGTGCATTGCCAGATGATCGAGTCCTCCACGAGCAATTCCTCGCCGAGCCCGTACAGAACCTTCAGCATGATCTCCCGCGGGTTGAACTCGCTGCTGTACGTCGTGCTCGGGCAATCGCCCACGCAGGCGCCGCACTGGTAGCAAAAGCCGGCGAGGTTGCCCTCGACCTTTTCGGCCAACTCGCGCCGGAATTGGAAATCGACGCGGAGCACGTCATTTTTCTGGTCGGCCGGTTCTGGCATCCAGAACTCCTTTATTAGCTATCAGCTTTCAGCGTTCAGCACTCAGCGTTCAGCTTGGTGCGACGATCATTCCGCCCTCTTCTTGCTGACCGCTGACTGCTGAGAGCTGATAGCTGACTGCTGATCGCTGACAGCTTTCTTCTTCAAATGCCGGATGCTGTTCGAGCGGCACTTGGGGCAGGAGCGCTCCTTGTCGACTCCCTTTTCAAGCGCCTCCTGATACTCATGCCCGCACAACATGCAACGAAAGGCCTCATTTGTGGTTGCCATCGTAATACTCCCGGCCAGAACGATTGACGATTGAACGATTGACGATTGACGATTGCAGGATTGGCAAATGGGGCATCGACGGTGAGGTATCGCTAAGTCTCGCTGACAGTCTCCATACAATCATAAAGTGTTCGTTCATCCCATATTCAATCGTCAATCGTCAATCGTTAATCGTCAATTGCCAAGGCCACGGGCTTTTTCCTCAGCTTCTTCTTGGGTTTCGGTTGCAGCGCCTGCCGCGCGTGTTCGATCTCTTCCGTCGTGACGGTCTTGCGCAATTCCTCCATCTGATACATTACTTTCGCGAACTTCTGGCCCTCGGCGGCGCTGATCCACTCCAGTTGCAGTCGCTCGGGCCGCACGCCGGCTTTTTCGAGCTGGTCCCACAGCCGATCCACGCGCTTCACCGTCTGCCGATTGGCGTTGATGTAATGGCAGTCGGCGAAGTGACAGCCCGATACCAGGACCACCGGGGCCCCGTTGCGGAACGCCTCCAGCACCAGCTCCTCCGAGACACGGGCCGAGCACATGGTTCGGATCAGTCGGCATGTGGGCGGGTACTGGATACGTGAAATCCCCGCCATATCACCGCCGGCGTAGGAACACCAGTTGCACGCGAAAACGATGATCTTGTCGTGCGGCTCGAAATCCAGCAGGGCGCGTACCTGGGCGACAAGCTGGTCGTCGGTGAAGTGCCGCATGGTGATCGCGCCGAACTGGCACGTGGCCCCGCAAGCCCCGCAGCCGGCACAGGCGGCCTCGATGACCACCGCCGGCTCGCTCTTCTTCCAGGTGATCGCCCCGTATGGGCATACCGCGGCGCAGAGGCCGCACCTCATGCAAGCTGCCTCGTCGATGCGGCTGGTGATCGCCTCGATCTGGATCTGACCCGCGTTGAGCAGCGCCCCGGCCCGCGAGGCCGCCGCCCCGGCCTGACAAACCGAGTCCTTGATATCCTTGGGAGCCTCGCAGAAGCCGGCGAAGTAGACGCCGCGGGTCGGGGCGTCCACCGGCTTGAGCTTCGGGTGCGATTCCATCAGGAAGCCGTCGGAGGTCTTCGAGAGGGTCAACAGGCCGGAAATCTTGGCGAGGTCCTTCGGCGGCACGACGCCCACCGACAACACCACCATCTCGAGCTCATGCCGTTCGAGCTTGCCGCTGGTAGTGTTTTCGACCGTGATGATCAGGTTCCGCGTTTCGGGGTCCTCTTCGATATCTCCCGGCAGCCCGCGGATATAGCGCGTACCGGCTTCCTTGGAGCGCTGGAACATGTCCTCGAACGATTTCCCGAAGGCGCGGATGTCCTGGTAGAAGACCACGTTCTCCACATCAGGGTAGTGGTCGGCCAGCAGCAAGGTGTCCTTGATCGTATTCATGCAGCAGATGTTCGAGCAGTAGGGTCGCCCGATCTTCGGGTTCCGCGAGCCGACGCACTGGATGAAACCGATCCGCTTGGGGCGCTGGTGATCACCGGGGCGGACGAAATGCCCGGCGGTCGGGCCGCCGGCGCAAATCAACCATTCGAACTCCATCGTGGTAACGACGTTATCGAAGCGAGTGTAACCGTACTCGTCCATCTCGGTCGGGTCGTAGACGTCGAGCCCGATCGCGACGATGATCGCCCCAACCTCCCGCGTGACGATCTCATCGCGGTCGTCGTAGTTGATCGCTTTCGGCTCACAAACCTCGGCACATTTCCCACAAGCAATCGGGTTGTTGCCGAGGCAGTCATCCATGTTGAGTATGTAAGAGCAGGGGACGGCCTGAGGGAAGGGAATATAGATCGCCTTGCGGGAGGAGAGCCCCATCTCGAACTCATCGGGCTTGGTGACCGGGCAGACCTTGACGCACTCGGCGCAGGCGGTGCACAAATCGGGGTCGACGTAGCGGGCCTTCTTGCGAATCTTGACGGTGAAGTTCCCAATGTAGCCCGCGACCTCCTCGACCTCGCTGTAGGTGAGCAACTCAATGTTCGGATGCCGACCGGCATCGATGGCCTTGGGCCCGAGAATTCATATCGAGCAGTCCATCGTGGGATAGGTCTTGTCCAGTTGGGCCATGATCCCGCCGATGGACGGCTGCTTCTCAACCAAAACCACCTGGTGTCCGGCGTCACCGAGCTGGATGGCGGCCTCGATGCCCGCCACGCCGCCGCCGATCACCAGGGCAACCTTGGTGACCGGGGCGGTCATCTCCTTTTGGGGCTGCAAGAAGCGGGCCCGGGCGACGGCGCTGGCCACCAGGTCCTTGGCCTTCTGCGTGGCGCCCTCGCGATCCCCGGGATGCACCCAGGAGCAGTGCTCCCGCAGATTGGCCATCTCCATCAGGTATGGATTCAGGCCGGCCTCGCGGACACACTGCCGGAAGGTAGGCTCGTGCTGCCGCGGGGTGCAGGAAGCCACCACGACCCGGTTCAAACGGTGCTCGCGGATCGCCTTCTTGATCTCGTTCTGCCCGGGATCGGCACAGGTGTACTTGTTGCAGACCGCACACACCACGCCCGGCAGGGCCTCGCCATACTTCGTGACGGCGGCACAATCCACGGCGCCGGCGATATTGAGCCCGCAGTCGCAGACGAAAACGCCGATGCGTAAATCGTCATCCGTGTGTTTGTGAACAACCATATAATAGCTTTCAGCTCTCAGCTCTCAGCTTTCAGCTCTCAG
>JAGMDK010000657.1 GCA_023128695.1 Phycisphaerae bacterium | reverse complement strand
AGTCCGACAGACTGCTAACCCGGATGATTCACCGCAGAGCACGCAGAGATCGCAGAGAGAGAAATGACACAAGGTTATGTGGCATATGCGATTTACACCCTGTCGAAACGGAACCTGCTTTGATTATGCTGTAACTTCTCTTCTGACATTACTCTGCGCTCTCTGCGTGCTCTGTGGTGAATAATCCGGACTGATCAGGCGTGTTTTCGCTCGGTTCCGTATAAAATATCGAGGTTGCCCCCGCTCCTACGCAGCCCGCTCGCCGAAACGTGTTACGGAAGTCGAATCGTCTGGAAACTGACGGTGAACCGTCCCCCACCGCTCCACAATTGGCGCAATCAAGTTGCTAATTGACATAGGTGGAACTAGTTACGGGCGAGTAAAAAAAGAGAGGACCGACCGTCGTCGGTCCTCACTTCTCATTGCACGTCCGCTACTTCCCCTTTACCTTTCGGCTCCCTAGAAAGGTACACGAAAAAGAAGCACGAACTCCACTTATAGCGTAGTTCATAGTACCCACTTCTGTCCAGCCGTTAACCGCTGATCGGCGCGGAATACGTCGGTCGAACACCGCCTGTTCTGCGGTTACTCGCGATACAGGCAAGCTTTACGAATGACACTCCAACCGAAACGTTTCTAAAAAAAAAGCTCGATTCACCATTTGTCCGATAACATATCAGACGCCCTGTCATGCTACAATCACGGTTGACGAGGAGTGCACGTGCCTGGCGGTCGCTTCAATTCGTCATTCCGACGAGTGCGTCGCCAAAGTATGGATGTCGCAAGTTGTCGAGCGGACGACTCCGCGGCGGGCCGGCCGCGTTATACTGCCCGCTCGTCTCATGACAAAACGTTCCCTGTCTTCCTAGAAAGGTCAAGCATGAAAAACAGAAACGCAGTGCGTAGTATCACGTTGTTGGTGACCGCCGTGCTCGTCACGCAGTTCGCCGCGGCCGAGAAGCTGCCCTCCGACGAACGGATCCAGACCGGCACGCTCAAGAACGGCGTGAAATGGATGTATCGCCAACACGATCTTCCGCCGGGCAAGATGGCTTTGATGATCCACGTTGACACCGGATCGCTCAACGAGACCGAGGAGCAGCGCGGCCTGGCGCACTTCACCGAACATATGTCGTTCAATGGGTCGGAAAACTTCCCCCCCGGCGATCTCGTCCCCTACTTCGAGAGCATCGGCATGCAGTTCGGCCCCGACCTGAACGCCTTCACCAGTTTCGACCAGACTTCATACATGCTGTTCCTGCCGGACACGGAGACGGAGACGGTCGACAAGGGGCTGATGGTCCTCAGCGACTACGCCTTCCGTCTGTTGTTGCTGGACGAGGAGATCGAAAAGGAGCGCGGCGTCATCCTGTCCGAACTGCGGGCCGGTCTGGGCCCTAATCAGCGTCTTCGCGACAAGTTTTTTGAGCGGGTCTTCGCGGGCATGCACATCAGCGAGCGGCTGCCGATCGGCCTTGAAAAGGTTATCAAGGGCGCCACGCGCTCGGTCTTCGAGGACTACTATCGCACGTGGTACCGACCCGAGAATGTAACGCTGATGGTCGTCGGCGACGCCGCTCCCGAGCCGTACCTGCCGCAGATCGAGAAGTGGTTCGGACAGTACCAGGCCCCGGTCCCGTCGCAGCCGCAGAAAGGCCCG
Organism: Phycisphaerae bacterium; assembly: GCA_023128695.1. Taxonomy (GTDB): domain Bacteria; phylum Planctomycetota; class Phycisphaerae; order UBA1845; family Fen-1342; genus JAGMDK01. The sequence goes on along the minus strand of JAGMDK010000657.1, from coordinate 2,161 downwards.
GAATTCAAGCTCTTCGCGCAGGAGCGGGCCTTCATCATCACCGACCCCGAACATGCAAAGGGGAATGTTGACTTTTACAACATCGAGCCCGGACGCCCCGCCATCACGACCGTGGCGCAGGCCCGCGTTGAACTGATCGAGCAGCTCGGAAGCTGGATCATCGAACGGCGATTCTCGGAGCGGATCAAGAAGGGCGAAGCGAGCTATCGCTCGGCCGGCGCCAACTTGATGGACCTCTTCCACGACGGCGTGCTCGTGAACGCGGAGGCCACCGGGGAACCCCAGGACTGGGAAAAGATGCTGGAAGAACTGATCATCGAGGTCAACCGGGCCCGCGAGCACGGGTTCCTGGAGCCGGAGCTCGAGCTCGCGAAGAAGGAGTTTCTCGCCAACGCCGAGCGCGCTGTCGAAACCGAACCGACCCGCAACGCCCGCGGCATGATCTTTGAAATGACGTTTTCGGTGAACAGTGGCGAGCCGATCATGTCGGCCCAGCAGGAACTGGACCTGCTAAAAAAGCAGTTGCCGACGGTCACACTGGGCGTGGTCAATAAGGCCTTCGCCGCACATTTTAAGCCGGGCACGTTTGCCTATGTGCTGACGATGCCCGAGAAAGAGGACGTCAAGCTGCCGAGCGAGGAAGAGGTGCTGGCGGCGGCGAAGGCGGCCCAGGCTCGCAAGACCAAAGCCCTGGTGTGGGAAGACCGGCCCACCGAGCTCCTGGAGAAAGAACCCACGCCGGGCAAGGTGGTCGAGTCCGTCACCGACGAAGACCTGGCGATCAGCAGCGCGTGGCTCGGCAACGGCGTCCGGGTGCATCACCGGTTCATGGACTACAAGAAAGACACGGTGCTGCTGAGCATCACGCTGGCCGGCGGCCAGATCGAGGAGACCGCCGAAAACGCCGGCGTAACCACCGTCGCATCCTTGGCACTCCAGCAGCCGGCCACCAACCGCCTGAAGTCGACCGACATTCAGGACATCTTGACCGGCAAGAAGATCCGAGTCCGCGGCGGGGGGCAGGGGGACGCCTTCACGGTGACGGTCAGCGGTTCGCCGAAAGACCTGGAAATCGGGCTCCAGCTCGCGCACGCCCTGCTCACCGACGGCAAGATCGAGCAGAGCGCGTTTGACAACTGGAAAGAAAACGCCTTGCAGGGGTACGAGGCGGCCCACAAAGACCCCCGCGCCGTGGCCTTCGATGCCTTTCTCAGAACTCTCAGCGGGAATGATCCCCGGCTTTCGTATCTGGTCTTGATGCCGCCGGAGATCATCGAGGCCCAGTCCATCGCGCGTTCACAGGCCTGGTTCGACCGGCTCTGTCGCGAAGCACCGCTCGAGGTGGCCGTCGTTGGTGAGATCACGCTCGCAGAGGCCCTGCCGCTGGTTGAGAAGTACATCGGCTCGCTGCCACAGCGCACCCGCGGCGCCGCGCAGCTTGACAAGCTGCGTGAGCTCCAGCGCGGGCCCGGACCGTATGAGCGGCAGGTGCAGGTGGATACCATCACGCCGATCGACATGGTGGTATACGGCTTCATCGGGTGTGAGGCGAAGGATATTCATGACACGCGGGCCTTGAACCTGGCGGCCCTGACGCTCGACAGCCGGCTGATCAAGCGGATCCGGGAGGAGTTGGGACTGGTGTACTCGATCGGCGCCCAGAGCGTGCCGTCACAAACCTATCACGACGCGGGCTTCTTCTTCAGCGGCACGCCTTCGCAGGAGCCGGGCAAGGGTGCTGAGGTGGCCCGGGAAATCCAGGCCATTTTCACGGCCTTTGCCGAAGCGGGTCCGACCGCCGAGGAGTTGGCAAACGCCAAGAAGCAGAAAGCGAACGAGCTCGACACCCAGTTGAAGGAACCCCACTTTTGGTTCAGGCAGCTCCAGCACCTGGACCTGCACGCGATCAAGCTTGAGGACCTGAAGAACATCAACGAAGCCTATCAGGCCCTGACGGTAGAGCAGGTGAAACAGGCCTTCCACAAGTACCACCTGCCGACGCGGGTCTTTCGCATCATCGCCGAGCCGAAACCGGCTCCCGTTGAGAGTGAGGCCGAGGAGGAGGTGGTGGAGCAGGTGCCCGGCAAACCGTAACAGACCGCCGCAGAAGTCGGCTTCGGCCGCTACGCCTAGAAACTAGTGCTCTGTCTCGCATCGCTTG
>JAGMDK010000656.1 GCA_023128695.1 Phycisphaerae bacterium | reverse complement strand
GCCCGGGGCCCGGAACCGTATTCGCTCTGCGTCTTGACCAGGCCCCCCGGCGGTCAGCATGACTTCGCGTTCCGTGCCCTGCGCGGCTTCCTCGAAGGAGAGCTCGATCTCGTGCTCGATGTCGGCGCCCCGCGAACTGCCGCGCCGGGGGCTCCGCCGCCGACTCTTGCCGCCCATCCCGCGGCGGAAGAATTGCTCGAAAATGCTGGTCAGGTCACCCCCGTCGAAATCAAAGCGGATGTTCTCAAACGGGACGCCTTGTCCGTGGGCCCAGGCGTGAATATCCGGGGCCGGGCCCCCGGCGCCGAAACGGTCGTACTGCGTCCGCCGCTGGGGGTCGCCGAGGACTTCGTATGCGGCTTGGACTTCCTTGAAGCGCTGCTCGGCGGACTTGTCGTTCGGGTTGCGGTCGGGATGGTGCTGCTTGGCCAGTCGGCGGTAGGCTTTCTTGATTTCGTCCCGGGTCGCGTTCCGGCTGACGCCGAGGATCTTGTACGGGTCCTTGTTGGTCATACGCTGTCTATCCAACCGGCGGCGACCACGGGCAAACGTGACAACTTGGGCCGGCTACGGCAACTGGCGCAGTCGTTGGGCCGCGATGTCGGCCCAGATCGTGCGTGAGTGCTGGTCGATGATTCTGCGATACAGCTCCTTGGCCTTCCCCGGCCGGCCGGCACGCTCCCAGGCCCGGGCCTGCGAGAGCCACAGTTCGCACTCCGGTTTCGCCTGATGGTCGCGCACGTGGTCCATCACCCCGTCGTTCTCGTGCATCCGATCCATAACCGTCTGGGCCTTGGCGGCGGCTTCAGAGTCGGAGTACTCGTTGATAATCTCCTCGAGTTTCACAAAGGCCTTCCCGATCCGCCGCGGCTTGGCCCGCAAATCGTCCAGCGCGGCTTGCAGCAGGTTCTCCGCGATCTGGGCCTCATTCTCCATTTCCAGGATCCGCGCGACTTGATCGTGCTTTTTCTGGAGCGCGTCCAGTTTCTTGCGGGCGCTGCGGGACACGTCCAGGCTCTTGAATTCACGCTTGATATCGTGCAGCAGTCCGACGGCGTCCTCGAAACGCTTTTCGTCCGCGGCCCACTCGGCCCGCGCGAGCAGATCCCGGCCCAGGGCTTCCACCAAATCGAGCACGTCCTGACAGCGGGTCTTGAGCTCATCCCCGGTCAAGGTGAGATTGCTCGCTTCACGCGCGGTCTTGAAGGCTTCCTGGAGGTCTCCGCCGCGGAGGGCTTGGCGGGCCTTCCGCAGTTTCTCCTTGACGACGACCGCGTCCTTCGGATGCGTCTTGGTCGGGGGTGTGTCCGCGATGACGTCGAGCACGGCTTTGTAGAGGGCATCGCCGCCGCCCGTGCCCGGCCAGCCGGTCCAGGCCACCTTCCCGTTGGGGTCGATGACGATGACCCGAGGAAACGTGCTGATCTGGTAATCTTCATGCGACTCGGATTCGAGGGCCACGGGGAAATAGACCTTATGCTTCTTGAGCATCTCCTCGACCCGGCCCCGGTCCGAGTCGGTCACGCCCATCAGGTAGACCCCCCGCGAGCGGCTGATCTGGGAGTTGAGCAGGTTCATCAGCGGCATGACATCCTCCCCGCCCGGGTGCCAGGTGACCCAGAAGAAGAGTATGACCGTCATGCCCCGCAACTCGGCCAGGGAGACCGGCTCCTCGGTGTTCATCCATTCCATCGCCTCGATATCGGGCGCGTACGTCCCTTTCTCCAGATCGGCCCGCGCCACGCCGCCAAATGCAAATCCGACGCACAGAATCGCAATAATCGCTGTTCTCATTTTGGTGGCCTCCGCCAAACTTATCCTCCAGTACAATCCGGGAGCCGGCCCCCGGAGTGTCCAATGCTTCTTATACCCGCCGGGCCGCCGAACTCAAGTTCTCGGTCCGGAAACGCCAGGCACCGGCCGCCAACGTCCCGGCCGCCCGGCCGCGGACCAGGCGGCCGTCGAAGGGCGTGTTGCTGCACTTGGAGCGCATCCGCTCGGCGTCGATGGTCCATTCCTGTCGCGGATCAATCAGCGTCACGTCGGCGGGTTGCCCGACGGTCAGCGTCCCGCCGGTCACGCCGAGCAGTTGAGCTGGCCGCGTGGACATCGCCGTTATCAGCCGCGGCCAGGTGATGATCCCCGGCTCGATCAGGGCCTGAATGAAGAGCGGCAGGGCGATTTCGAGGCCGATCATGCCGAACGGCGCAAACTGGAACTCGTGTTCCTTCTCCTCACTGCGGTGCGGGGCGTGGTCGGTGACCAGGCAATCGATCGTGCCGTCGCGCACGCCGGCGAGGCAAGCCTCCACGTCCGCCCGGCTCCGCAACGGCGGGTTGACTTTGTAATTCGCGTTGTAGGTGGCACAGGCTTCGTCGGTCAGCAGCAGATGATGGGGGCACACTTCCGCGCTCACTGGCCGACCTTCTTGCTTTGCCTTCCGGACCAGTTCCACGGTGCCTGCCGTCGAAACGTGGGCCACGTGGTAGCGTACGCCGGCTTGGGCCGCCAGCGTGATGTCGCGCTGGGCCATGACCACTTCGGAAGTGCCCGAGATTCCGGGGAGGCCGAGCCGGGTGGCGGTCGGACCGGCGTGCATGCAGCCGCCGCCGGCCAACGCCGGCTCCTCGCAATGTTGAATAAACAGCCGCTCGCACATGCTGACATAGCGCATCGCCCGCAGACATACGCTTGCGTCGGCGATCCCAACTCCGTCGTCACTGAACGCGACCGCGCCGGCTCTGACCATCAGGCCGATTTCCGCCAACTCCTTGCCCTCCCGGCCTTTCGTCAGCGCCCCGATCGGGTACACGCGAGTGTGTGCCGCGCGGGCTGCTTGCCGCAGCACAAACTCGATCGCCGCGTCGTTGTCCAGCGGCGGCTCGGTGTTCGGCATGCACGCGACGGCGGTGAATCCCCCGGCGGCGGCCGCGGCCGTCCCGGTCTCGATCGTCTCGCTCTCCTCGAAGCCGGGCTCGCGCAGATGGACGTGCATGTCGAGCAAGCCGGGGGCCACGATCAAACCGTCGGCGTCGATCACCTCCTCGGCCGACGCCGGCGCCGCGGCACCAAGCGCGGCGATCTTGCCGTCCTGGATTGCCAAGTTAGTGACCTCGTCGATCTCCTGGGCGGGATCGATCACCCGTCCGTTACGGATCAGAATGCTTGTGCTCATGGTCGTCGCCGCTCGCTCTGGGGTTGGGCCGAATTCCCGTCGCGCCTGCACCGCGCGCCGGGTCGGGGGTATGATACTGCGGTGAACAGTTTCGTGAAGCCATGGGCTCCAAAACTGTCATGTACTTGTCGCGTCGGTATTGTAGATCCGGCACACCGGATTGGTGCCTTGCTACTCATGAATTGATGGGGAGCGCCACGGAAGGGAGGGCGAAGCTCCCGCTGAGCCGCGGCGCCCGGGGCTCGGCTGGAGCCGCGCCTTCCCGCTCGCACGCGTGCCCCACCCTTTTCGAACCACGCCGGGGCGTGGCTCGAAAAGGGTGGGGAATCACGCGGAAAAAGTCACAGATGTGCGCATCAACCGACAAATTGCGGCGGCGCTTCCAAGATGAGCAGCTCGTGCTCGACGGCGCCACCGGGACCGAGTTGGAGCGGCGCGGCGTCGACGCCCCCCTCCCGCTCTGGTCAGCCGGGGCCCTGGTTTCGGCGCCGGATGTAGTCACGGCCATCCATCGCGATTATGTCGCCGCGGGTGCGGATATCATTGTTGCGAACACCTTCCGCACCAATCCGCGTACGCTGCGGGCGGGGGGCCGTTTCGCCGACGGGGTAGCGCTGAACTCCATGGCGGTCAACCTGGCCCGCCGAGCGGTGGGGCGCGGGGCGGGGCTCGTCGCCGCCAGCGTGGCTCCGGTGGAAGATTGCTACCACCCGGAGCGCGTGCCGTCGGCGGAGGTGCTCCACGATGAGCATGAGCAGATGATGATCTGGCTGGAAAAGGCGGGCACTGATCTGATCTGGATCGAGACTATGAATACTGTCCGCGAGGCCCGGGCTGCCGCCGAAGCCGCGGCCCGCCACAAGCTGCCTTTCGCGGTGTCGTTCGTAGTGCGGGAGAGCGGGGCTTTGCTCAGCGGCGAACGGCTGGAGGATGCGCTGGCTGCCGTCGAGCCGCTGGAGCCGTTGGCGGTGGGATTGAACTGCATTCCGCCGCGGGGCATGAGCGCGATTCTGCCGCGTCTGCGCCGGGCGACGGCCTGCCCGCTGTCCGCGTACGCCCACATCGGCAATCGCGAGCCCATCCGGGGCTGGAGCTTCGCGGAAGACGCAACGCCGGCCGAATACGCCGATTACGCGCGGGTGTGGTTGGATATGGGCGTGTCGGTAGTTGGGGGCTGTTGTGGGACGACGCCGGCGCATATTCGCGCGGTACGTGGGATTGTAAAACGGGGCGCCTGACCAGTTCTAGGAAAGATTGTCTAACAGTCCGCCGCAAAAGTCGGCTTCGGCCGAAAATGTAGCGTCCGGGCTCTGTCCCGAACGTAGAATACGGAGAAAACCTCTCCCGCCACGACGTCCGGGACAGAGCCCGGACGCTACACGACTTTTGCGTCGGACTGCTAAAATAAGGTGCGAGAACGAATTCTCGCACCAGCGACGCCTTCCTGCCGTGGAATGGTTTGGGTGAGTTGTGTCTATTGTCTCTTCGTGTTTTTCGTGGTTCCATTTCAACCATGAAGGACCTGGCGCGGCCTTCGGCC
>JAGMDK010000655.1 GCA_023128695.1 Phycisphaerae bacterium | reverse complement strand
GCAAGCCCGTGAATAACGATTTAGAATCGCATTTGACAGCGGACTGAGTTGCTGGGATACTAAGGTTCTGTGTCACCGACAGAGGCGATTAGCGATTGGGGCCGTAGCTCAATTGGTCTAGAGCGCCGGCCTGTCACGCCGGAGGTTGCGGGTTCGAGTCCCGTCGGCCTCGTTTGCCCCAAGTCGCGCCTCACGCTGGTGAAGCTATCGAAAGGTTCTTCCTTCGTTATCGACACATGATCGTGGTGCCCTTGGGCATGGTTCTACTGCCGGCCGTAGTGGCGGCGGTTGCCCAGCAGCCGGCCGGCGGGCCGGCGCCGAGCACGTCGCCGAGTGGACGCGATCCGCGGGCGAAGCTTGCTGTCGTGGGCCTTCTTCCGGAGACGGGGGGCGACCCGCGTGACGGGTGGCTCGCGGTCGCGTTTGAAGAGTTGCTGACGCGGCGCCTACGCCGCATGCCGGCGGTGATTGCCATCCCGACGATTCGGTTGCACCAGGGACGGCAAGAACTCCAGGAGCCTGATACAGAGCCGGTGCCGTGGCCCCGGGTGGCGCGGGGCTTAGGCGCAACTCACTTATTGGGCGGGAGTTGCAGCGGTCCGGCCAGCGCGGTGACGCTGGAGCTAACCCTGTCGCGGGTGGGAAAGCCGGAGGGAACGCCGGAGCACGTCAGACTCCCGGCCGGTCGTCTTTTCGACGTGCTCGACCAAGCCACGTCGTGGGTGCTGGACCGCTTGAACGTGCCGGAACTCGATCAATCCGTATCCAAACAGGTCTTCGCACAGCCGAGTCGTTCGCCGACGGCGGTGGAGTACTACGCCCGGGCGACCTCCGCCATACGGGCGGGCAAGCTGCGTGACGCGTTGCGTTACGCCGGCGATTCCGTGGCGAGCGACAAGCACTTTCGTCCTGCAACTGGATTGTTGGCCCAGTTGGAACTGCAATTGGGAGCGTCCGGGCGCGAGTCGGCTTCCCGCCGGCTGCGAATACTCAGCGAATTGGCCCGCCGGGACGGGGATGTGCCCGACCGGGCGAATGCCGAGTTGACTCTTAGCCTGCTGTTGCAAGCCAACGGTGCCTCCGAGGCGGCTCATACGCGGGCTCAGACCGCGCTGTCGCTCGCCGTGGAGCAGCGGGACGTTTATGCCCAAGTCGCCGCCCTGAGTTGGCTGACCGACTTGTGCGTTACCTGGCAGCCGCCGGCGGGGACGAAGTTCACCGTCGAAGAGCGTCACCGTTTCGAGCAGGACAACCTGAAACGGGCGGCAGAGTGGCAGCGCGCGTTAATCGACGTGCTGCACGGCCTGGGAGATGTGATCGCGGAACTGCCGGCGGCCAGTAAGCTCGCGCTGATATACGAACGCCTCGAGCAGCCGGAAGCAGCGCTCGAAATGCATCGGCGGACGCTCGAACTGGCGGTCGCACTCGGTTCACGCCGGCACCAGGCAACCGCCTGGCTCTATCTTGGACAGTGGTACCGTACGCACGAGCGTTGGCCAGAGGCGGTCGCCGCGATGAATTCATGCCTCGAAGTGGCTGACGAGAAGTCAAAGGCGCAGGTGCGCGTGGCTCTCGGCGGGGTCTATCAGGCCATGAATGATCCGGGCCGTGCGCTGGTGCAGTTTGAACAGGCCTGCGGCCAGCTTCGCAATGCTAATGACCTCGTGAACCAATTCGTCTGCCTGCGTGAAATCGCGCGGCTGAAAAAACAACTCGGGCGGACCGCAGAGGCCATCCCCGCGCTCCAGGAGGCGGTGGACATTGCTCACGCGCTCAAATTATCTGAGGAGCAAGCACTCCACGACGAGTTGGCGCGTTGGAAGAGCGAAAAACCTTAACAGTCCACCGCAAAAGTCGGTGCTGGTCGTAGACTGTAGCGGCCGGGCTCCGTACCGGTCGTTGTTCAAGCACTGCGTTTCATAAGTTTCGCGACGATGGAGAGACGCGAGAACTCCGAAGAGCAACGAGAACTCCAAAGAGCAACGAGAACTCCGAGGAGCCGCGGGCTTCAGCCCGCGCGGTCGTTCGCGAACTATTGTGGTCTTATCACCTTCCCACGTTCTCACGTTCCCACGT
>JAGMDK010000654.1 GCA_023128695.1 Phycisphaerae bacterium | reverse complement strand
CTTCGGCGGAGGAGGAAAGGAGGGGATTCTGACTTCGACCTTTCAACCCGGCATAAATGCCGGGCCTAGCGCGCGGCCTTACTTTTCCCCCAACGCCCGGCGGTGTTGGAAGAAGTCGCGCAGCAGTTCCGCCGCCGGGCCGGCCAGCACGCCGGCGATGGTCTCGACCTGATGATTGAGCCGTGGGTCCTGGGTGATCTCGAACAATGAGCCGCACGCGCCCGCCTTGGGGTCCGTGGCGGCGTAGACCAGCCGCGGCATCCGGGCCAGAACCAGCGCTCCGGCACACATCGCGCACGGCTCCAGCGTGGCGTACAGCGTGCAGTTCTCCAGCCGCCACTGGCCCAAATACTCGGCCGCCGCCGTCAGGGCGATCATCTCGGCGTGGGCGGTCGGGTCGTGCAGTTTCTCGCGCTGATTGTAGCCGCGACCGATGACGCGGCCCTCATGGACGACCAGAGCCCCGACCGGCACGTCCTCCGCCGCCAAGGCTTTGCGAGCCAGTTCGAGGGCATCTTGCATGTATCGCCGATCGATTTCGTCCTGGTGCAATCCGAGCATGTTTTCACCGCTTGGCCTGTCATAAACCTCGGAGTATTATGCGCGCTGCGGAGAACAAAGCACCTGTGCGCACAGGCTTAAAAAGCGTACCAGAAGAACCGCGGGCCTGAAGCCCGCGCGGCCGTTATCATCGGAGTGCGGCCGGTGTGAGCGGGTGTGGGGTGTGGGCGATGGGCAAACGACGCGGCAAGACCAAAAAGCACAAGCCAGCCAAACGGCTTCCCGCCGGTGCCGGCGGAACACAGGCCGGGATCGGGACGCGGATTGCCCGCCGTGAAGAGAGAGAGCAAGGCAAGTGGTCTGGGGCCCGCTCCTGGATCGCGGCCAAGCTGCCGATCCTGCGCTTCGTGCTCATCTTCGGCGTGCTGATGGGGCTGTTCTACGCCGTCTTCTATAGAGCCCTCACGCCGGACAGTGCCGGGGCCGGCGCTCTCACTTGGCAGCTCGACGCGTACGCGTGGGCCGCCGGCGCGGTGCTCGAGCTTTTTGGAGAAGAAATCACCGTTACGGGCCAGGTGATCCGCTCGCCGGTGTTCTCGTTACGGATCGTCCGCGGGTGCGATGCGATGGAGGTCACGGCGTTGTTTGTCTGCGCCGCCCTCGCGTTGCCGGTGCCCGCCTGGAGACGACTGGCGGGCGCCGCGGGCGGCATCCTGGCCCTGGCGATCATCAACCTGGTTCGCATCGTCAGCCTGTACTACGTCGGCGTCCATTGCTCCCACGACACATTTGACACGATGCACTTCGGCGTCTGGCAGGCGCTGATCGTCGTCTCGGCCATCCTGCTCTGGGTGACGTGGGCGTGGTGGGCGACGCGCAGTTGGAAGGTGCCGGCCCATGTTCCCGCTTAAACGCATGTTGCTCCTGTGCTTCTTGTTATTGCTGACTTTCGGGGTCTTGATGGCGGCCTGGCCGCTGCTGAGCAACGCCTACACGGCCGTGTTTCACGCCGGCGGGAATCTCGTGTTCGGGTCGTTCGGTTCTGAAGGGCAGGTGCGCTTCGAGCGGATGCCGGCCGACAAACCGAGCTCCCGCACGGACACGCAAATGGTGCTGCGGAATCGAACCACTCGTTTCGAGAGCGTACACAATACCTCGGTCCGGTATTTGGGCTATGTGCCGACGATCGTCATCATCACGCTGGTTCTCAACACGCCGATTCCCTGGCGTCGGCGTTGGCTGGCGCTCCTATTGGGATTCCTGCTGGTTCAAGGCTTTGTCGCGATCCGGATTGTGCTGCTGCTGTTGCACCACTTCAGCGCAGACAACGAAGTGGCCCAGTATTCCTTCAATCTATTCTGGAAGGGCGTCCTGACGCAAACCTGCGGAGCCCTGGTCGGCGCCCCACCCAGCGCCTACGTCGTGCCGATCCTCATCTGGATCGCCGTTGCCTTTCGGCGTGGCGATCTGGTGCAATGGATGAACTCGACCTCAAAGCTGGCCCCGGCGGAGGCTTTTGGAACGGAGGAACCCCCTTGCATTTGTTATCACTGCCGGCATGAGAACGAACCCGGCGCGACCTTCTGTGCCCGCTGTGG
>JAGMDK010000653.1 GCA_023128695.1 Phycisphaerae bacterium | reverse complement strand
CCGACGGACGCCAGATGTTTTCTGAGACGGCCCTAAGCCGAGGACGCGGCATTGTATCCTAGCACGGCTTGACTGTTCGCTTTGAAGACTGACCACGGATGAATGCCCAGAGAGTGTCGGCGACCGGCTGAGGCCGCACCCAATCAAGGAACGGTATACCGCCCATCAATTATTATCCACGCATGAATGTATTATCGGCTTGGGCACGCACTAGAGAGAGGGAAAACCGATCACGACCACGAAATAGCTGCCGGAAGCACTCCCGGGGCCGTCTTCGGGCATCCTCAGAGGTAACGATTGGCACGGGGGGACATTTCAACGTCACGGCAACTCTTGCCGATCTAGTTGATGAGGCTAGTAGCTGCGAGATATCGGACTCGAGTTTTCTCGGGGAGCTGCCAGGGGAACCTGCGTGACCGCGAGCATGCCGAATGCTTCACAGGAGCGTCGCTGATGAGCCTGACCACACGCTGGGGGCTTACAGGCCGCGCCATTACGCTGTGCGTATTGCTGCTGTTGGGCACCGTGGGCGTACTTGGAACAGCCCTGATCTGGCAGAACTACCGCGACTCGCTCCGCCGAACGACTGACCGGGCCGTCATCCACGCCCAGGCGATCAGCTACAGCGCCGAGCCGGCCGTCCTGCTCAATGACCACGAGAGCCTGGATCGGGTGGTCGAGGCGGCGGCGCAGGACGGAAGTGTTCGCCGCGCCCTGATCCTGGACGCCGACGGTCAACAGTTGGCGCTTCTTCAGCAACGGCCGGGTTTCATTGCTGAAGTCGAAGTCGATCTGCGTAACCCGATGAAAGGGCTCTTGGCGGAAGATTCCGCCCTCCTGCAACGCAGTCCGAATCAACTGCTGGTCGTGGTTCCCATTTGGCGTCATGCCACGGACCTCGATCTCGATCTCATGGACGAGGAGGACTCGGAACCGGAGACGAGTGACACCCCGCTCGGGTTCGTCTGTCTGACGTACGTTTTGGAAAATATCCAGAGCGAACTGTCGAATCGAATCTTCTCCAGCGGGCTGGTGGCGGCGCTGGTGATCTTTGTTGGGATTATTGTCACCTGGATTGCCATGCGGCAATTGTTGAGGCCGCTCGGCAACCTTGTTGAAACAGCCGGCGCGATCGCCGAAGGCGACCGCACGAGACGGGCCCGGGAGAACGCCGTCGGCGAAATTGGGGCCTTGGCGCGCTCGTTCAACGATATGGCCGCGCGCTTGCAGGAGAGCTATGCCTCGATCGAGGGGAAGGTGGCGGAGCGTACCGCGGAGCTCCAGGCCCAGCGGAAGGAATTGGAGAAGGAGGTCGTCGAACGTCAAAGGGCGGAAGCCACGTTGCGAGAGAGTGAAGGGCGCCTGCGCAAGCAGAACACGACCCTCGTCGAACTGGCCCGGAGCGATACGTTATACCGCGGTGATCTGAAGCCGGCGTTGCGGGAAATCACCGCGGCGGCCGCCGACACCCTCGCTGTGGAGCGGGTCGGCGTGTGGTTGTACAACGAGCAGCGCTCGGAGATTCACTGTCTCGACCTGTACGAACGTAGTGCCAACCGGCATTCAGAAGGTGTTAAGCTGACGGCGGCGGATTACCCCGCGTATTTCGCGGCCTTGGATGCAGGTCGCGCGATCGCGGCCCACGATGCCCACGCCGATCCCAGAACCAAGGAATTCTCAGATTCGTACCTCATGCCGCTTGGCATCACCTCCCTGCTGGACGCGCCGATCCGCATCGGCAGCGAGGTGGTGGGCGTCGTCTGTCACGAGCACGTGGGCCCTGCCCGGCCATGGGCGTTGGAGGAAGAAAGTTTCACGGGGTCCGTCGCCGACTTGGTGGCGCTCGCCCTGGAGGCGTGTGAGCGGACCCGGACGCAGGCGGAGTTGCGGCGTGCCAAGGAGGCGGCCGAGGCCGCCAACCAGTCCAAGAGCGAGTTCCTGGCCAATATGAGCCACGAGATTCGCACGCCGATGACCGCCATCCTCGGCTACCTCGACCTGCTCACCGAAGGGTGCCAGCGGACCTGCACCTTCGGTCAAGAGCTCTCTCAAGAGTACATGGCCACTATTCGCCATAATGCGAATAAACTGTTGCAGCTCATTAACGACATCCTGGACCTGTCCAAGATTGAGGCGGGCAAACTGGACGTGGAACGCATCACGTGCTCGCCGATCCAGGTGGCTGCCGAGGTGCAGTCGCTGATGCAGGTTCGGGCCCGGGAGCAGGGGTTGCACTTGTGGTTCGGGAATGAGGGACCGATTCCCGAAAAGATTCAAACCGACCCGGCCCGACTACGACAAATCCTCATCAACCTGGTGGGCAACGCGCTCAAGTTCACCCGGCAGGGGGAGGTACGCTTGGTCTTGCGCTTCACCCCGCTCGGCAAGACGGACGACGGCACAACGCCCTCTCCGCTGATGCAGTTCGACGTGATCGACACCGGCATCGGCATGTCCGAGGAGCAGGTAACGCGACTCTTCCAGGCCTTCACCCAGGCCGACACGTCCATGACCCGCAAGTTTGGGGGCACGGGCCTGGGATTGGCGATCAGCAGGCACCTAGCCAAAATGCTGGGTGGTGACATCACCGTGGAAAGCAAGCCGGGCATGGGCAGCACCTTCCACATGACGCTCGAGACCGGCCCGCTGAGCGGCGTTCCCTTTCTGGAAACTTTTGCCACGGCGGTTTCAAAACCGGCCTCGGATGCTCGGGAAGAAACCCGAAAGGACGTTCAAAAGCTCACGGCCCGGGTGTTGCTGGCGGAGGACGGCCCGGATAATCAACGCTTGATCACCGCGATTCTGAGGAAAGCCGGGGCGGAGGTCACCGTGGCCGAAAACGGGCAGATCGCGGTCGAGGAAGCGCTGGCGGCGCGTGACAGCGGGCGGCCGTTCGATGTGATCCTGATGGACATGCAGATGCCGGTGCTGGACGGTTACGGGGCGACCCGCGCGCTGCGGAAGAGCGACTACCGCGGCAAAATCGTCGCCCTGACGGCGCACGCCATGAGTGGCGAGCGCGCAAAGTGCCTCGACGCCGGGTGTGATGACTATGCGACGAAGCCGATCAGCCGTAAGAAGTTGATCGAGTTGGTTCAGGACTACGCTGGTTGCCCAGGCGAGGTCACGCATGCGTTGGAGGCCAAGCCAGAGCGTCAGAGGTCCGGGCGGGCCGCGCCGGTCAAGCGGTGACCGCCTCCCTGGGCCGCGGATACGCTTTATCGGCCGGCAGTTCCCATTCGCGGCGGAACCTGTGCGTCGGGTCGGAAAATGTAGCGGCCGGGCCCCGTACCGGCCGTAGGCTCCGAAGCCCACTTGGTCATTCTACGGCCGGTACGGAGCCAGGCCGCTACATGCCGGCGACTCTGTCATGCACCCCAATAGTGGCGGGTGTGACTAAAAATCGTGGCCG
>JAGMDK010000652.1 GCA_023128695.1 Phycisphaerae bacterium | reverse complement strand
GGCTCACCAGGAGGTTCGCCCTCCCTCAGCCGCTACTGGAGCTCTACCTTGAGCACGTCCGCCAACGGCCGCAGCGAGGCCTGCATCTGCTTGAACGTGTCGAAGTCGAGCGACTGTTGACCGTCGGAAAGCGCGTTGGGCGGGTCGGGGTGTACTTCGACCAGCAGGCCGTCGGCGCCCGCCGCCAGGGCCGCTCGGGACATCGCCGGCACGTATTCGGAGCGGCCGGTGCCGTGGCTCGGGTCGATCAGGACCGGCAGGTGCGAGAGGTGCTTGACCACCGGTATGATTGACAAGTCGAGCGTGTTGCGGGTGTGATCCGCGAACGTCCGCACGCCGCGCTCGCAGAGGATTACCTGCCGGTTGCCGCCGCTGAGGATGTACTCGGCGGCCAGGAGCCACTCATCAACGGTGGCGGCCATGCCGCGCTTCAGCAGCACCGGCTTCTTCGCGGAAGACAAGCGCCGTAGCAGCGGGTAGTTTTGCATGTTGCGGGTACCGACCTGGAGAACGTCGGTGACCTCCTCGACGCGGGCGGCGTTCTCGACGTCGAGCACTTCGGTCACGATGCCGATGCCGGTTTCCTGTTTGGCCTTGGCCAGGATACGCAGCCCTTCCGTCCCGAGCCCCTGGAAGGCATACGGGCTGGTTCGCGGCTTATAGGCCCCGGCCCGCATCAGCTTGACGCCCTGGGCCGTCAGAAATTCGGCCGCTTCGAGCATCATCTTCTCGTTCTCGACCGAGCAGGGGCCGGCGATCATGGTGAAGCCTTTGCCGATGCGTGTGCCGGCGATCGGGTAGACGCTGGGCTCGGTGTGTGTCTCGCGTGAAACGAGCTTGTACCCGACCGTGACGCGAACGACGTCCTCGACGCCGGGCATTATCAAGAGCGCATCACGACCCTCGGGCCCGCGATTCCCGGTGATGCCGATAGCCGTCCGCAACCCGCCGGGGATCACGTGCGGGGCGTAGCCCAATTGACGAATCTTGTCCGCGACGGCCTCGACCTGAGCCTGCGTCGCGTTGGCGTTCATGACGACGAGCATGATGTCCTCCGAAGTCCTGTGCAGATGGCGATCTTGTTGTCACTCGCCGGGCACAACCTAATCGGTTCCAACAGCCGTGAGAGTACAATGGACGAACGCGGTTTCCAAGTGCCTAACTCGGCGGTCACTGGGGCCCACGGGCCGGCCCGCGGCCGGCCAAGAAGCCATTATGGCACGCTTGTTTTGGGACTAGGCCCCTTGCTACTCAGCTTGCAACCACGGCATCAAGCCCCGCAGGCGCTGACCGACTTTCTCAATCTCGTGCTCGGCCTCTTGGGCTTCCTGTTTTATCATCCGCGGCCGGCCCGCGGCACTCTCCGCCAACCACTCGTTGGCAAATGCCCCGGACTGAATCTCCTTCAGCAACGCCTGCATCCCTTCCCGCGCCGACTCACCGATCACACGTCGTCCGCGCGTCAGCCCGCCGTACTCGGCGGTGTTGCTGATCGCGGTCCGCATGCCCGCGATGCCGCGCTCGTGAATCAGGTCGGCGATCAGCTTGACCTCATGCAGGCATTCGAAATACGCCATCTCCGGCGCATAGCCGGCTGCGACCAGCGTCTCGAATCCCGCCCGGATCAATTCCACCAGCCCGCCGCACAGTACGGCCTGCTCGCCGAACAAATCCGTCTCTGTTTCTTCCCGGAACGTGGACTCCAGAATGCCGGTCCGTCCGCCGCCCAGGCCGCAGGCATATCCGAGCGCGACCTCGCGCGTGTCACCCGACGGATCCTGTTGCACCGCGATCAGGCACGGGACCCCGCCGCCGGCCTCGTATTGACGCCGAACCATTTTTCCAACGCCTTTCGGTGCCACCAGAAACACGTTCACGTCCGGAGCCGGTACGATCTTCCCGAAGTGGATCGCGAACCCATGCGCGAAACCGAGGTACGCCCCACGCTTGAGGTTCGGCCGAACGTCTTGCTCGAATACTTCCGGCTGAAGCTCATCCGGGATCAGCATCATCACGACGTCGCTGCGCCGGACCGCCTCCGCCAACTCGCAGACCTTTAGCCCGGCCGCCTCCGCCTCCGGCCGCGATGGGCTCTCCTGCCGCAGCCCCACCATCACTTCGAGCCCGTTGTCCCGCAGATTGAGGGCTTGCGGCCTGCCCTGCGAACCGAAGCCGATCACCGCGATACGCCTCGACCGCAGCACGTCGGTCCGCACATCCTTTTCATACAGCACGTTCACCGGACGAGCCTCCTTTCTCTTCGAAAGCATAGTATACGGAAGTTACGCAGAGCTCGGGACACCGCGCGGGCTTCAGGCCCGCGGCTCTTCGTGGTTCTCGATCGCACAGCCAAAACAACAAACCCACACAAGTAACTGTGAAACCGCATCACTTTCTAATTTCTAGGCTCTGTCTCGAATGTAGCGTCCGGGCTCCGTCCCGGACGTAGGATGCGGGAAAACGTTCACCTACGACTACGTCCGGGACGGAGCCCGGACGCTACATTACTTTTGCGACAGAGCCTAGTCTCTAGTCTCTAGTTTCTGGTTTCTAGTCGCGGGGGAATCCGGATCTTCTCCGGAAACGTAAAGGCCAACCGCAGGTTCTCGATGAAATCGTGGGTGTTGAGCATCTTGTGTTCGATGATCTCGATGCTCTCCAGATTCTCCGCCACCCATGGCGGAGCACGGCCCTGCTCGACGGCCTTACGATACATCCCCCGGCGAGGAGCATTCCCGAACCGCCCTACGAGCCGGCCCAGGTCCTTCGCCAAGGGGTTTAGCCCCAGCTTGTGTGCCGGCCGGTCGGCCTTCATTTCCGTCCGCGCGAGAATAGGATCGGTCAGACCGAGAGCCTGTACGAACCGGTCATCGAAGCGCTCGTACAGCGTGACACACCAGGAACCAACGGCCAAGCCCGTGTGGCCGCAAGCGGGGTTCCGCGCCCGGAACTCCGCATAACGCCCCTTGATCTCCTTCTCCGCCCCCGAGCTCCACGGCGACTGGGCCAGCGTTTTATTGTGCCGGTGCCCCGAGGCGTCATTGATCTTATTTACGAATTCGCACTTTTCCTCGCCCCCAAAGGGATGGGCGTCAAGCTGGGGGGGGTAGAAGGTGGCGGCCCGCGCGATAACCAGGAGCCCCACCGCTGTCAGAATAATGCGCGGCGCCGGCAGCGAAAAACGCGCTACTACCTGTTCCACGAGCCCGGCACAGACACAGATGCACAAACAGAACGGGAAAGCCAGATACCGGTAGTGCCGGGGATCTCCGCCGATCTTGATCACGTAGAGCGCGATACACCCGGCCAGAGCCACCAGCAGCAGCCGTTTGCGGATCTCCAACGCAGCCCCGCTTTCAGACGCTTCGTCCGGCCGGGGTTGCATCTTCTGAGCGGGCTTGTTGTCGGGCCGCTTCTTGCCGCTGCTCTTGCGCCGCCGCCGGCCCGCACTACTTTTCCTCACCTGGTCTATAGGCGCACTACCGGCTTCCTGGGGCGGTTCCACTCGGGACCGGACCGGGTGCCGGAACACGGCGATCAGCGCCAGCACGACAAACGCCCCGAGGACCGGGTACAGCCAGTAAGTTCCGGCGGTATCCTGGAGATAGATTAGCCCCTGGGTGAAGTCCACGGTGTCCTTGAGGTAAAACGTGTTGGGGAAAAGATCCGCGTAGTAGTAGATCCGAAAGATTACCCAGACCCCGGTGAAGCCCACCCCTGCCAGCGTCATTCGCAAGGGAAACTTCTTCCGCCGTAGCCACGTCCACAGCAGGCAGACGGCGAACGGGAGCACCAGTTCGTGCCGCAGGAGGGGCGTCAGGGCCAGCAGCACTTGAAGGGTCCCGGAAGCCGGATTCAAAACAAACAACGCATACACGACCGCCGCGATCTGGACCAGCGGCGTTTCCAGCCCGGAGGTGAAGTAGCACAGCACGCCATAGTTGAGGGCCAGGTAACAGAGGGGGAAATTCAGGACCGGACCGCGCGGCGGCGTCAAACGCCGGTTGAGAACCACCAGCAGTATCCAGAACACCAGGAAGGCCGTCACCCCGAGCAGGCGTGTCATCAACCAATAATTGAGGCCGGTGGCCCGCAGCGCGATCAGCAGGATCATCCAGAGCGGGCTGCTGAACCCCTCGACATACTCGCCCGCGTTGAAGACCAGGCCGCGCTGGAGATACAGCAGATTGTCGGCGTAACGGAAATAAACGTAGGCGTCATCCATGAGCCAGGAATAGTGGATGGTAAGGTACAGCCCGCCGACCAGGCAGAGCCATTCCAGCGGGGCCGGCTTGGGAAACGCAGGCCAGCGGAAGCGCCGCCCCTGTGGTCGCTCGGCGCGCGGGAGGTTCTGCGACATGGCGCCTGGTCCCTGTTCCTGGTTTCGGGAGACGGTTTGTGATCGTCCCGGTTGCACCGCCCGCCTTGTGGCGGCTCGGATAATCCACCCCAACTCTAACGAACCGACCACCTCGGCGTCAACAAAGGCCGCTGAGCCGCGCTGGTGTTCATCAACGCTGATTCGATGGAATAACTTGTTCCGCAGCAGCGCTAGGCCCGGCATTTAT
>JAGMDK010000651.1 GCA_023128695.1 Phycisphaerae bacterium | reverse complement strand
CGGCCGAAGCCGACTTTTACGGCGGACTGCTATGACATAAGTGGGTATAATACGCAGCATAATACAACATAGAGGGCTCGAACATGGATCATAATACAATATATTGCGGTGACGCGATCCAACTGCTCAATAGTTGGCCCATCGGCGGCGTGGACCTCGTCTTCGCGGACCCGCCCTTCAACATCGGGTACGTCTACGACAAATACAAGGACGACGTGCCCAACGGGGAATACGTCAAGTGGTCGCGCGAGTGGATGGCCGCGTGTCGGCGGGTCCTGAAGCGCGACGGCTCGTTCTATATCGCGATCGGGGACGATTTTGCCGCCGACATTCGCATCCTCGGTCGCCAACTCGGGCTGCACTTGCGAAACTGGATCATCTGGCACTACACCTTCGGTCAGAACGCCCGCGCCAAATTCAGTCGGGCCCACACCCACATTTTTTACTTCACGAAAGACGCCCGGCGATTCACTTTCAATGACCGTCAATTGCGCTTCCCGAGCGCGCGGCATACCGAGTATCAGGACCTGCGGGCCAATCCGCTCGGCCGACTGCCCAACGATGTCTGGGACGAGTTCCCACGGGTCTGCGGCACGTTCAAGGAGCGGGCCGGCTTCCACGGCTGCCAAATGCCCGAAGCTCTGCTGATGCGCATCGTCCAGGCCAGCAGCAACCCCGGCGACGTGGTGCTCGATCCGTTTGTCGGGAGCGGTACCACAGCCGTCGCCGCCAAACGCCTCGGTCGCCGTTATGTCGGCATCGATATTTCGCAGACCTACGCCGAGCACACGAAACAGCGACTGGCAACGATCCACGACGAGAGTGGGGCCCAGCCGCGCGACGGCGAGTGGCCCGCCTTGCACGTGGATATGCTCATGCAGCTTTACCGCGAGACAAAAGTCACGCTGGCCAACCTGTTGCCGAACGAAGTGGCACTAGGCGTGATCGCGGCGTCGCTGAGTGAACGCACAGGGGCTGGTTACGAAGTGGCCGATGTCAAAGCTCAATTCGAGCGATTGGCACAGAGCAACGGTCTGCCGAAGCTGCCGAACGATACCGAGTTCGTGGCTCGCAACCACGTGACGACCGAGGGCAAGCGCTACCGCCGACAGGTCAAGCGCGTACAAAAACGCCGGACGGACGGCGAGACGGCCGCGGGGAACATTCTGCGCCTGGGGTAGCCAATCCGGGGGCCGGCCGAAATAATACCAGGCGATTGGAGGTCGGCGACAATGGCAGACGTGAAGGATGAAGGTAACGTTGAGGCCGGGCTGAATCTGGGACGCATGGCCGCCGCCGCGATGACCTTTGGCGGCCTGCTGTTTGCAGTCGTGGCCACGATTTGGGGGCTGGCCCGCTTTTGGGAACTCAACCAGCTCGAAGCCCCGACGGTGGCTGATTTCGTGGCCGCCGCGGTCCTCTTGCTGGGCGCTTGGGTGGTCTTTTTGCTGCTGTGGGGCGGGGCCGAGCTGCTGCGCAAGCTGGAAGACGTGCTCGAAACTTTGCGTGACAGTGCCGGCACGACTCCCGGCGCTGCTTCCGTTGCCCGTTCGCAGCCTGGGGATTCAGCCGCCGAGGCGCAGGCCCGCGCGCTCGAACAGCTCGTTGAATTAGCCCGTGAGCAATGTGACATCGCGCTGTTAAGCGAGCACGAACGGACGTTGCGGGCCCGGGTCGAGAGCAGCACGCTCGCACGTCAGCTCGAGCACGACGTGCCGCTCCTTTTACGGGAACACAATTGGCAAGAGGCCCAGGAGCGGGTGCAGCGGGCCCGGGCGCGGTTCCCCTCGGTTTCCACCTGGGAGACCCTGGCCGAGCAGGTCGAACAGGCCCGCGCCAAGTTCGAAGCACACGACCTCGAAACCGCCACCCGCGAGGTCAACGATCTGTCGGCGCTGAGTGCCTGGGACCGGGCGGCGGACGTGGTACGTGACCTGCGACGCCGGCACCCCCGCTCGGAGAAGGTGTCCGAGCTGGTTCGGCGGGTCGAGGCCGGCTTGAACAAAGCTGTGGCCGAAGAACGCGCCCGGCTCATGTCCCAGGCCCAGGAAGCCACCGATCAGCGTGATTGGGGCGAGGCACTGCGTCGGGTTGAAACCCTGCTGGAGAAGTACCCGAAGTCGCCCGAAGCGCTGGAATTACGGCAGCAGCTCCCGACGCTGAGGTCGAACGCCGAGATTCAGCATCGTCAGCAAATGGAAAACGAGATTCGGGATTTAATCAAGGAGCAGCGTTTCGTCGAGGCCCTGCGAACGGCGCGGGAACTGATTGGCCGCTATCCCGATTCTCCCCAGGCGGCGGTGCTGCGCGGGCAGCTACCACGACTGGAACAAAAGGCCGGCGAAAACTGGTAGCCGACTGTGTAAGCATTCAGCGGTCAGCAATCAGCAATCAGCGGTCAGCGATCAGCGATCAGCGGTTAGCGATCAGCGGTCAGCGATCAGCGGTCAGCGGTCAGCGGTCAGCAATCAGCGATCAGCGGTCAGCAATCAGCGATCAGCGGTCAGCAATCAGCGGTCAGCGATCAGCGATCAGCGGTCAG
>JAGMDK010000650.1 GCA_023128695.1 Phycisphaerae bacterium | reverse complement strand
TGCGTCAACCGGATACCCCCTTATGCCTAATTATGCAATTATGTCCAGCAATGGAAGAGTCATTCCCGGGAGCGCATGATCGGCGCCAACGTTCCCGTGCGCCGTTCCGCCCTGCGGGCGCGTTACGCAACTCCTTTGAGAGTATGATGTTAGCGGCTATCGGCTCGTAACGGCCACGCGCGCGTAGGCGTGGTATGCCGGGACACGTGGAACATGCCCGCGCTACCGTTTGTTTATGGCACCCGGCCGAATAGTCCTGTGGGGGGCACAACGGCAAGCCGCCACCGCGGCGATGTTGGCCACAGCCACCGCCGGCTAGGCCCAACATTTTTTTGTTTGACATATCAATCGTCCGGTGTACAATGCGAACCATTCGCGCTCGATCGTGGTCGTTGATTGGCGCTAACGGGTTCCGGAACTGGCTCTTTAAAGGCCTAAAAAGCAAAAGGAGGACGAGAATGAGGAAATTGAGCACTGTATTGGCGATTGCTCTGTTGGCTAGTTGCGTGGCGACGGCCAACGCGGATTACGAGGACTACATTTGGGCCGACTCCGTCGAAGGCTGGGTCGGCAATATCAAGAACTTCGGCAACGAGCTGATGACTTGGGAGACGTCGTGGTGGCTCACCGGCCTGCCGGATTGCGACATGGACGGTAATGGATACGCCTTTGACCCAGGGGACAACGACTACATTGCCGGGTGGAAGATGCCCCCCGCCAACGATTCGTTCACGGTCAAATTCGACACGCTCATCCAGGACCTTGCCGGCGATGATGTGTTGGTAGTCGGATTCACCGGGCCGGCTTACGAGTCTTCCGTGCAGGCCAGTTCCGATGGGGTCAACTTCACGGAACTTGGCACGATCGGCAGCGGGCAGCCCGGCTATCTTCACGACTTCTGGTTTGACCTGGGCGGGCTCGCGGACGTGCAGTATGTCCGCGTGGAGCGGGTCGGCACGGCGCCTAATAGCGGCGGTTTCGTTGACGCGATCGGGGCTGTGCCCGAGCCGACCAGCGCGCTGCTGCTTGTTCTTGGCGGCCTGCTTGCGGTGAACCGCCGCCGCTAGGGAACTGAGTGAGCGTTTGTTAGTGGGAATCCGCTTACGACTCGGGGGCGCGCGTGGGCGCCCCTGAGTCCGGTGTGTGCGTAGCCTGACTTGGCCCATGCGTTGGTGGCCTAGTGCGACTCCGGAGTGGGAAAGCAAGCAGAAAGACGAGCAAAGGCGAGGGATGGTTCGGGCCTGCCAAGAAGGGGCTTGGCCGCTTGCCTATTGATTATTGGCGGAGGTCCAAAGAATGTGTCGAATTCTTGTAATGCTGGGCGTACTGACCGCGGCGGTTGGCGCCCTGGCTGACGACGTGACGCTTGAGTTTACATTGCTGACGTGGGACGACTCCCAGGCCACCCCGCAATTGCCGTCGGCGGTCGGTTGGAAGCCGGCGCAATCAGCGCAGCCCTGCGATTGGCTGCTTTTCACGCCGGACGACTACCTATATGCGTCAGGGTGGAATCCGCTCGGGGCGATCAGTCACAACTTTGCCGACCCCCCGGGTGACGGTGGTTCGGTATTCACCATGGCCCCCTCGCTCAGTGGGGTGGCGGCGCTGAGAATGGAGCTCTCCTGCGCCGGCCCCGATTCGTGGGATGTTCAGATCATCCACCAGTATTACACCGGGCAACCAAACTCTTGGATGCACATGAATCAAATCCTGGTGTCGGAGGGCGACCCGGCCACGCTGGACCCGATCTACAACGTCGATGGCCTGCCCAACGCTGGGTCTTGGGAGAGAGGGGCGGCGAACAATTGGTCGATCAGTTACGTGATCGACTTCTACCTGGCAACCGATGTTGATGGCGACCCCGATGATATCGACGCTACGTTCGATAACGGGCCGCAGGTCGGATACCTTATTCCGGTGACTGAGCTCACCGAGGCGGGGATGGCGGCGGTCGAGCTGGACGACCCGGCAGGCTTCTTCGGTGGCGACTTCGAGCAGTACCTGCTGGATGAGATTGCACCACGTCTGCCGGCTGGGGCCACCTGTCTGCTGGTCACCCAGATGGAGAAAATCCATCCGATCTGGACCGACAACGACTCGCCGATCACCACCGCCAGCTTGATCGGGAACACGACGATCGCCTATGCGATCCAACCCCTCCCGAACATCCCCGACCTCGACGGCGACGGCGATGTCGACCTGGACGATTTCAACATCCTTGCTGGCTGCCTCAATGGTCCTGACGTTCCGGTCGAACCGGACTGTGAGCCGGCCGACTTGCACGGCGGCGATGACGATGTGGACTTGGCCGACTTCAGGGCCTTTCAGGTGGCGTTCACGGGCAGTTGATTCCGTGATTCCGGCACAGAGGCCTGCGTCGGCTAGCCGAGGACTCTTGGAAAGACGAGACTCGTTTAATGATATCTGCCGGGCAGCAGGCTGAGCCGATGCCACGCGACAGACACCCACGACGGCCAACGGCGTTTACGCTGATCGAGTTGCTGGTTGTCGTCGCGATCATCAGCATGCTGATGAGCATTCTGCTGCCATCCCTTCAGCACGCAAAAGATCAGGCCAAGGTGATCGCGTGCCAGAGCAACCTGCGGCAGATTATGATTGCGTTCTTCGGCTACACCGCCGAGCACGGCGACGTCGTGCCCTTGGCGACGGCGCACGAACTGGGCGGCCAGAAGGGGCGCATGGATGTGGATTGTGACGATTGGGCGCCGGCGGTCATGTTCGGCGGCGGTCTGCCGGCCGAGGAGCGATTGCTCAACCCCTATGTTGGCCATGTGCACGAGCTATTCCGCTGCCCGTGTGACAAAGGAGAGCCGATCTTTTGGATCCACAACCCGGACTACCCCGACTACCTAACAGCATACGAGCTCTACGGGACCAGCTACTTTTACGTCTCGGGATACAACCGCGCGATTGGGGTCCCATTGCCGATGGGGCTGGCCAAGCTGGTCGGGGTGGACTATTGCTACAGCGACTTTGTGGAAAGACCGCTGCCCAACGGCAAGCCGCTCCAGGCGACCTTCTTCCCGTTTCCAAGCAAGAAGGTGGTGATCGGCGATCTGCCGATTCATCGGACCATGCCGTCCATAGCGGCCCATCCGAAGGCACACTGGCATCGCCGCAGGCTCAATCATGTATGGGTAAACGCCGCGTTTCTCGACGGACACGCGGAACTGATCCGGGTGTTCCCATTTGACGCTGGGGAGCGCCCCGAATGGGAGGGGGTAACAACGCAGCCCAACACGTCGAACCCATACTACTGATGAAGCATCACGTGAAGATCTTGCTGTTGTCGCTCGTGATTGTCGGAACGATTGCGGTCCATGTCGTCCGGCGTGTGCGTGAGACCTCCTTTGACGAGGCGGCGTACCGCGACACCGCGAACCTGACTGTCAAGGAAGTGACCTGGGAAATGACGGGATCGGGATGCGTCGTCAAAGGCGTGCTGGTCAACCAGGACACGCGCTCGGCGTCGTCCGTAGTCCTGGTCGTTGAGTTGCGAGACGAGGCAGGCCGGGTGCGGGCCAGCAATCCCATGGTCGAGGTCCTCGACGTGCCGTCGCGAGAAAGCAAGGAATTCGAGGCGTTTCTCCCGGCTAAGAGCGTTCCTCCGGACGCGACGGTTACCGCGAGAGCCGTGGTGGCCTGTTGGGCATAAATAGGGACAGTCAGAAAGCGCCGGGATAAACCGGCATGGAGTAGCGGATGCAAGAGCCGTACATGGAAGGTGTAGCGAACCACCATGGCCCCGAGTCATGCGCCGGCGCCGGTGACGCCGCGGGTGAAGCGTTG
>JAGMDK010000065.1 GCA_023128695.1 Phycisphaerae bacterium | reverse complement strand
GGCCGCGGAGGGCCGCCCCACCGGAAATTCCAACCATCAGGGCCATGCCACAAACCTTATCCACAGCGTGTCTGTCTAATCCATTGTCGTCGCCCACACGGTGGGCTAAACTGCCTCTTTCACCCGGGCGAGACCCGCGGAGAAGTGGAACAGTATGACGTGCCGTTTCACGACCGCAACCCAACGAGGAGTCTTCCGCATGAAGCCCAACTACCACGTGTGCTTGGCCGTTGTTTTGACAGCCCTGATCCAGATCGGCGGATGCCCCGGCGACATCACGATCGACCTGCCCGGGGGGACGGGCATCACGATCCCCCTCCCCGGCTCCCGTACCGTCCGGGTCGAGGTCTTCAACGACACCGACTTCGAGATCGATCCCCGCATCCGCTTCGATGACGACAATAACTGGTTTGCCAGCCTGGCCCCCAGCGAAGAGCTCGCCACCGGCTTCCTCGAGCCCGGCGAGTTGTTCACCGTCAACATGGACTGCGACGAGGTCGGCGTCATCTTCAGCGATACCGCCGGCCAATTCTCCTGGAACGACACCATCGGCCAGGCCGACTCCACCCGCAAACTCGAACGCGACGACGACTTCGACTGCGGCGACATAATCCAGTTCCACTTTATCGGTGAAGGAGACGGATTCGGCGTCAACGTCTCGATCAATAGTGTCGTCGTGAACTAAAAAAGACGGTGCGCTCACGCCGATCGCCGGATAATACAACCCACCGCGCGCCGCGAGTGGCCCCCGTGCCGGGGCCGAGGCTTATAAGACTCTGAAACTTGGGAAGTTGTGCGATTTTTGCTTGCCCCCCGTGGCGAACCGGCATAGAATTTCAACGATGGAGGCGAAAGTGGTTGGCCATTCCGCCGATCACCAATAGTTAAAACCAAGTTCCGCGCACCGGCCGCGTACGAAGCAGGAAGCGAGTTGTCCCGTTGGGATGACAGTCGCGGCACCCTACTGAGGAAAGAGGCCGTGCGAAACGTGCGCAAGATGGGCATATTTGTGGATATGTGCACGCAGCGAGACTACCTCGCTTCGGACGGTGCACATCCGAGTCTCAATGCCGCTCAAATCCGATCCAATCTGAAACGCCTGATGGCCCTGGCCCGCTGGGCCAAGGTGCCGACGCTCTCCTGCGTGGATGCGCGCCGGCCGGAGGACGTGCGGGGCTTGCCGCGCGCCGATTGTGTCATCGGAACGCCTGGGCAACGCAAGCTTTCGTTCAGCCTGTTGCCGGACCACGTGCTGATCGACTCGGACAATTGTCTCTGTGTGTCGCTCGATATCCTCAACCAGCACCAGCAGGCTATCCTGACCAAGGAACATCGCGACCCGTTCACCAACCCGAAACTCGACCGTTTGCTGACCGAGTTGCCCAGCCGCCGGTTCATTGTTTTCGGCGTGCCGCTCGAATCATCCATCCGCCTGCTGACCCTGGGGCTCATGCTGCGTCACCGGCGGGTGACGTTGATCCACGACGCCTGCGGCTGGTGGGACGCCGAGGAAGGGGAAATGACCTTGCGTCAACTCGCGGCCAAAGGTTGCGAATTAACGACCACGCAGGATTTGATCGCATCCGTTCTGGCCCAGTACAAACCCGCCCGAACCAACGGCCAGCGCCGCCGCCGCTCGGTGGCCTGACAGCGGACCAGGACCTTCACCGTTATGATGACAGCGGGAGGGCGAGGCTCCTGCCGAGCCGTGGCTGCGGGAGGGCGAGGCTCCTGCCGAGCCGTGGCTCACCGGGAGGTTCGCCCTCCCACTACGGCTCTCATGGACGAGCCCAGGCGATCAGGGCATCCAGCAGCGGCTGGCGTTTGGCACGCTCGGAATCGAACCCATGGGCTCGCATCTCCTCCACCGCCCGCTCAATCGGCCACCCGCCGACGCGAATCCGGTAAGCCGCGCACAGGATCCCGCTCCGATGAAAGCCCTGTTCACAATGCACCAGGACCGGACGCCGCTCGGGTTGTTGAACGAGTGTTAAAAACCGGTCGAACACGTCCGGCGGCGGCGCGGCGGCGTCCGAAAAGGGCATGTGCTCCAGGTGAATGCCGGCCCGCGCGCAGTAGGCCCGTTCCTTGCGAAACCAACGCCCCCGGAGCGGATGCCGCGTTCCGCCGCGGGCGCAGACGATCGTGTTGAGCCCCTGCTCGGCGCGGATTTGCTCTAGTTCGCGTACGCGGGGCTGCCCGCACCGCATCAGCACGCCCGGCTCGACCACGTGGAAGTGGCACAGCCCGTCGTAGCGGCTGCCGACCAGCCCGGCCAGCCACAGACGCCATTGGTGCGGGTCGAGGACGCCGGAACGTAGCTTGGTCTCCGCCGCGCTCGTCACGACACGCCCATGCGCGTGCCCAGCGGCTCACCCAGCACGATCCGCCGCAAGGTGCCGGGCTTGAAGATGTTGAAGACGATGACCGGCAGGCCGTATTGCTCGCACATTTCGGTCGCCCCGATGTCCATGACCCGCAAGCGGCCGTTGATCACCTCCCGGTAGGTGGCGTTCTCGTACAGCTTGGCGTTGGGATTGGTTGCCGGGTCGTCGTCGAAGACCCCGTCGACCTTGGTGCCCTTGAGCAGCACGTCCGCGCTGAGTTCCAAGCCGCGGATGGAGGCACACGAGTCGGTCGTCACGTGCGGGTTGCCGGTGCCGGCCGCCAGGATCACCACGCGGCCTTTTTCGAGATGGCGGAGGCAGCGGCGGCGGTCGAACGGCTCGCCGACGCGGGCGATAGACAGGGCACTCTGGACGCGCGCCGGGCAGCCCTGCCGTTCCAGCGCTTCCTGAAGAGCGAGCGCGTTGAGCACGGTGGCGAGCATGCCCATGTAGTCGGCCGTCGCCCGCGCGAGGCCGAGTTGCTCGGCAGTGTGCTTCCCACGCAGGAAGTTCCCGCCGCCGACCACCACGGCCACTTGCACGCCAAGCTGGACCACCTCGCCGATTTCGCCGGCGATACGATCGAGGGGCCGGCGATGCAGGCCGAAGCCGCCGGGCGGACAGAAAACCTCACCGCTGATCTTGAGCATGAGGCGTCGGTAACGGGGTTGATCCTGGCTCATGTTGGCAACACCTTATCCTCAATTGACATTTGACGAAAGGCTGGATGCAGTAACAATGAATGGATTGGAGACGATCCGGGGGGAGTGGTGAATTGTTCCGTAGCCCTGATGCAATTGGAGTTCCCCAAAATGATACTTCGACAATTGTGCAGTAGAATCCCGGCCTCACATTTGAGGACGGCACTTCTAGGATCTGTGTTGCTACTCGGCACGGGCTGCGCCGCGAGATGGCCGGCCAAGGTCGAGTTGGCCCTCTCGAAAGCCGGGGACAACCGCCCGGAATTGGAGCGGGTGCTCAAGCATTACCGCGCTGAAGAGGACCCACAAAAGCTCGCGTCGGCCCAGTTCCTCATCGCCAACATGATCGGGCACGGCTACACCGTCGCCGCCTTCTATGACGAGGACAAGAACGAGGTCCCCTTCGACGCGCTCGAATACGGCTCGTACCAGGAAGCTCAGGCAGCCATGGACGTCCTGGAAAAGCAGCACGGCGAACTGCACTATGCCCGCAAACGCTTCGACCATGATCTGGAAACGATCACCGCCGAGTACCTGATCGAGAACATCGACTTGGCGTTCCAGGCCTGGCGCGAGAAGCCCTGGGCGCGCGACCTCACCTTCGAGGCCTTCCGTGAGCACATCCTGCCCTACCGCGGGAGCAACGAGCCGCTCAATCCCTGGCGGGCGGCCTGCCTGGAGCGCTACGCCGATTTGCCGCTGAAGCTGGATGATCTACAAGACCTGCGTGCGGCGGCCCAACTGCTGCAAAAAGACGTCGGCGTCTGGGTGCGCTTCGACGAGCTCTATTACCTGCACCCCACGGATCAGGGCTTTGAGGAGATGTGTGAGCGCCGGGTGGGCCGTTGCGAGGACATCACCAACATGCAGATGTACGCGATGCGAGCCAACGCCATCGCGGCCGCCTCGGACTACACCCCCTTCTGGGCCGATCGCGACAACAATCACGCCTGGCAGGTGATTCTCGACCAGCACGGCCACGGGAAGGCTCGGCTGTTAAGTCGGGCCGCCAAGGTGTATCGCAAGACCTTCGCCATTCAGCGTGATAGCCTCGGCTATCGTAAACGCGACGACGAACAGGTCCCGCACTGGCTCTCGGGTGTCAACTACATCGACGTGACCTCCCAGTATCTTGACACGGTAGACGTGACGATCCCGCTCGAAACGGAAAAGCCCGAAAACGCCCGTTTCGCCTACATCTGCGTCTTCAACGGCGGCGAGTGGCAGGCGATTCACTGGGGCGAGATCGACGACGACAACGTGAGCTTCACCGAGATGGGCCGCCATATCGCTTACCTGCCGGCCTACTTTGTTGATGAGGAGCTTCTGTCGGCCGGGCCGCCGTTCATCCTGACGGAGGAAGGCGAGATTCGCCCGCTGGCCGGCGACGGAGGGCCCCCACTCACAATTGATATTACCGTCATGAAGCCCACCACGCCGGACGCCGACACCCGGATGGATAAGCCGATGATCGTCGTCGAGCCGGGGAAGTCGTATGAATTGTTCGTCTGGGATGGGGACTGGAACTCGTTGGGCCAGCAGATCGCCGGCGACGAGCCGGTCTCGTTCGAGCAGATCCCGAGCGGCCGGCTGTACTGGCTAGTCGCGGAGAATTCCAGACGGCTCGAACGCATCTTCACGATCGAAGACGGCCGACAGATCTTCTGGTAATCGACGGCGATCGCCATAACAGTCCGCCGCAGAAGTCCTGTAGCGGCCGAGGAGGGTGTGTGGCACCGGCTTCCAGCCGGTGAACAAACCGGGACAGGAGCAACAACATGCCGGCGGGCACGCTGCCCAGCACGAACTCGATCCGACTGGTGTGCTTCGATCTCGGTCGCGTGCTTATCCGCGTCCGCGACTCATGGGCAGACGCCTGTCGCGCGGCGGGGGTGCCGATACCGGCCGCGCTGTCCGACCCGAACGTGCTCGCGAAAATGTCCGCCCTCAGAAAACGCGCGGAGCATGGCCTGGTCGACGCCCATCAATACGCCGAGGAAGCGGCCGGCATTTTTGGACTGACGCCGACACAAGTATTGGATGTTTCCGCCGCGTGGCTCCGCGGACCGTATCCCGGCGCGGTCGCGCTGCTGGAGGAGGTCTGTGCCACGGGTATTCAGACGGCCTGCCTGACCAACACGAACGATCATCATTGGCAACTGTTGGACCAGCCGGGCGACATCAACAACCTCGGCCTGGAGCGGCTGACCTACCGCTTCGCGAGCCACCTGATCGGTCATGCCAAACCGGACCCGTTGATCTATCAACATGTGGAAAGCAGCACCGGCATTCCGCCGCGGCAGATAGTGCTGTTCGACGATCGGCCCGACAATTGCCAGTCGGCGTCCGGGCGCGGTTGGCACGCCCACCGCGTTGAACCGAGCGACGATCCCGTCGCTGAGATACGTGCGCACTTGCTGACCTACGGGGTGCTGTAAGGTACATGTTGAGCATGTAACGCGGACAGGAGGCGTCTCCGCGCCTCCCCGCTAGAATGCCACCCATGCGGTTGCGAATCGAGCATCTCAAGACCCACTTCGAGACCCCGGCGGGAACCGTGCGGGCGGTCGACGGCCTCTCGCTCGAAATCCCCCCCGCACATACGCTCGCCCTGGTCGGCGAGTCCGGCTGTGGGAAAAGCGTGACCGCGCTGTCCATCCTGCGACTGGTTCCGCCGCCGGGGCGTTTCGTGGGCGGTCGCGTGGTATTCGAGGGGCGTGACCTGCTGACACTGTCCGAGCGGGAAATACGCGCGGTCCGCGGCCGCCGCATCGTAATGATCTTTCAAGAGCCCCTGACCAGCCTGAACCCGCTGTTGACGGTCGGTCAGCAGGTTGGAGAAGTGCTCCGTCTCCAGCGGCGACTCTCGCACCGGGCCGCGCGCGAACAGACCGTCGCACTGCTCCGCCGCGTCGGCCTGCCCGCCGCCGAGCAACGGTCTCGGGAGTATCCCCATCAGATGTCCGGCGGAATGCGGCAACGGGTTTTGATCGCGGCGGCCTTGGCCGGCCGGCCGGAGCTGTTGATCGCGGACGAGCCGACCACCGCCCTGGACGTCACCGTGCAGGCTCAGATTCTGGCCTTGCTGCGTGATCTTCAACGTACGAGTGGGATGTCGCTGCTGTTCATCACGCACGACTTGGGCGTTGTGGCCCAGATCGCGGACAGCGTGTGCGTCATGTACGCCGGCCGCATTGTCGAGCGGGCCCCGTCGGGCACTATCTTGTCGAAGCCGCGGCACCCCTACACCCGCGCGCTCATGCGCTCCACGCCGCAACTGACCGCGGCCGGAGCCGGGGACGAATCTCGCGTCGCCGGCTTCAGATCCCGGCGGCTGCCGTTCATTCCCGGCGAGGTCCCCACGGCCCTCGAGCATCCTTCCGGCTGCCCGTTCCACCCGCGCTGCGAGTTGGGCCGGGATGATCCACGCTGCCGTTCGAGCGAGCCGGAACTCGTTGAGGTCGGGCCTAATCATGCCTGCGCATGTTGGAAAGCCCCGAGCCATCCGGCGAGTTGAACGGTACGGAGCTAGTGCTCTGCTAACACTAAACGTGCGGGTTGGTCTGGGAGGGCGAAGCTCCCGCTGAGCCGCGGCGCCCCTGGCTCGGCAGGAGCCTCGCCCTCCCTACACGGACTGGCAAGCTCGACAAAATATCCTATAATTGCCAATTATGAGCGAACTTATCTCTACGAAGCACGTTCTGTGTCTAGAGCCGTTTCAGAAAACATCTGGCGTCCGTCGGGAGGGCGAGGCTCCTGCCGAGCCGCGGCTCGCCGGGAGGCTCGCCCTCCCCAAGCGACGGACTTTTTCTGAAATTGCTCTAGCCGTTGTACTAATGCTCGGTCCAACGGTCCTAGCGTCGGATTCTCAGGAAGAGCAATACCGCGAGCGCCAGGTGCTCGACCCTGAGACCGACGAGTGGGTGGCTCGGGAGCGGCCGCCTGAACTGGGGCCGGAGGACGAGTTGGACGAGGCCCGCACGCTGCTCGCCGCTGGTGAGCCCCGCCAGGCCCGCAAGCTCCTCAAGCAGTGGCTCGAAGAGAATCCCGACAGCGAGCGTTACTTCGAGGCGGAGTACCTGCTGGGCGAGACCTACTTCGAGTCGCGGGACTATTGGAAGGCCGTCGAGCGGCACCAGACCGTCGCGGAAAACGCCGCCGGCGAGCTCTTTCACACCGCCAATGAGCGTTGCGTGGACGTGGCCCGCGCTTTTCTGTCGGGTCAGAAGCGCATCTTGTGGAAAATCTTCCGCCTGCCCGCCTACGACGACGGCATCGAGATTCTCGACCGCGTCTGGCAGCGCGAGCCCGGCACGCAGTTGGGCGAGTTGGCCCTCAAGCTCAAAGCCGATTACTATTTCACCCACGGCGACGTCGATCTGGCGCAGGACGAGTATGCGAACCTGGCGCTACAGTTTCCCAGCGGCCGCTACATTCAACTGGCCATGCTGCGAACCGCCGTGGCGGCCGAGGCCGGCTTTCCCGGGATCCAGTTCGATGACCGCCCGCTGATCGAGGCGGCCGAGCGGTATCGGCAGTTTCAGGCCGCCTTCCCGGCCTACGCCGAACGCGAGAACGTCGCCGAGCGGATCGAGGGTATCCGCCAGCAGCGTGGTGAAAAGGATCTCGACATCGCCCGCTGGTACGAACGGACCCGCCGCTCCGACGCCGCTCAGTTTTACTACCGCCAAATCCTAAAAGATTGGCCGGACACGCTGGCGGCGACCGAGGCTCGTGCTCGGCTGCGAGCGTTGGGCAGCAGGATCGAAGAGCAGACCGCGACAGTCGAAGCGGAGGGAGGCGAACCGTGACTAGACGTTTACCCCTGATCTGCATGCTCGGTCTGTTGGTGCTGCTGAGTGGCTGCGGTTACAAGGCCGGCGGGCCTTATCGGTCCGATATCGGCACCGTCTACGTCGAAATCTTCGGCTCCAAGGAATTTCGCCGCGACCTGGAATTCATGCTCACGGAAGCGGTTAAGAAACGCATCGGCAGCGACACGCCCTATCGGCTGGCCGCCCGCGAAAACGCCGATACCATATTAATTGGGGAGGTGCTCGAAGAGCGCCAGGCGGCCTTCGCGCCGGACTTCCGCTCGCGGCAGCCGCGCGAGAAGCAGTTGACCCTCGCGGTTCGGCTCCAGTGGAAGGACATCCGCACCGGGCGCGTGTTGGTCGATCAGCCGGTACAGCTTCAGGCCGTGGACTACCTGACGCCGACCGGCGAGACGGAGAAGTTCGCCCAGGAGCGGGCGGTGGACGGCCTGGCCAAACAGATCGTGGCCAAGATGTACGAGGATTGGTAAGCAGCCGATGTCGGACGACCAGCAACAACCTCAACGACCCCGCCCGGGCGGCAGCGGCGACGACGGCGGCCCGCCACGGCCCCCGGTGCGCATGTCGCGCGGCCTGTTCAGTTGGATCATCATCATCGGTTTGGGGCTCATGTTCCTGGTCATGCTCCAGCAGAGTATGAACAAGAGCCACGAGGTCAAAATCAGCGAGTTCTGGATTTACATCGAACGCGGCGACGTCAAACTGGTCACGATCAAGGAAGATGCGATCACCGGCGAGTTCCGCCAAGACCGCATCCCCGCCAACGGCCCCCAGGAAATCACGGCTTTCGAGTGCACTTATCTGCGGGCCGCCGAGAAAATTGAAGAAATCCAAGAGCGGATTGCGGAGAAGACGCCGGCGGAGGCCCAAGCCGTCGAGGTGGCCAGCGCGCGAAGCGGCAACATCTTCCTCAATGCGCTGCTCTACGCCATCCCCTGGTTGCTGTTCATCGCGATCATCTGGTTCGTGCTGTTCCGCCAACTGCGGCAATCCGGCGGCGGGGCCGGGATGCTCGGCAACTTCGGCCGCAGCCGACATCGCCTCACCACCAAGGAGCATACCAACATCACCTTCACCGACGTGGCCGGCGTCGATGAGGCCAAGGAGGAAGTCGTCGAGATCATCGAGTTCCTCAAAAACCCCAAAAAATTCCAGCGGCTCGGCGGGCGGATACCGCGCGGCGTGCTGCTGGTCGGCGAGCCCGGCTGCGGAAAGACCCTGCTGGCCAAGGCGATCGCGGGCGAGGCCGACGTCCCCTTCTTCTCCATCTCCGGCTCGGATTTCGTGGAGATGTTCGTCGGCGTGGGGGCCTCGCGCGTCCGCGACCTGTTCCGTCAGGCCAAGGAGAACTCACCCTGCATCATCTTCCTCGACGAGATCGACGCCGTCGGCCGCCGCCGCGGCATGGGCTTCAACGGTGGCGGCGGACACGACGAACGCGAGCAGACGCTCAACGCGATCCTGGTCGAGATGGACGGCTTCGAGAGCAACGATCAGGTTATCGTCGTGGCCGCCACCAACCGCGCCGACGTGCTCGACCCGGCGCTCGTCCGCCCCGGGCGTTTCGATCGACAGGTATTCGTGTCATTGCCCGACGTCAAGGGTCGCATGGAAATCCTCAAGGTCCACGCCAAGAAGGTCAAGGTGCAGCCGCCGCTGGATCCCAAGCTGCACCGCATTGCCCGCGGCACGCCGATGTTCAGCGGGGCCGACCTGGCGGCGATCATCAACGAGTCCGCGCTGTTGGCCACGCTGGCGGGCAAGGACGCGGTCGAGTTGGAGGACCTGGAAGAAGCCCGCGACAAGGTGCGTTGGGGCCGGGCCAAGCGCAGCCGCGTGGTGGACGAGAAGGATCGCCTGCTGACCGCGTATCACGAGGCCGGTCACGCGCTCGTGCAATCGCTGATGAAGGACGCCGATCCGGTTCATAAGGTCAGCATCATCCCGCGCGGGCCTTACGGCGGAGCGACGTTCTCGCTGCCCGAAAAGGATCGTCAGACTTACAACCGCTCGTACGTCGAGGCGACGCTACGGGTGATCTGCGCCGGCCGCGTCGCCGAGGAGCTGCTGGGGCATGACACGAACTCCGGCGCCGGCGGCGACATCCGCCAAGCCACCCAGATGGCCCGCATGATGATCACCGAATGGGGCATGAGCGACCAGCTCGGCTTCGTTTTTTACGGCGACGAGTCGCTCACCGGCCGGCCGACGTTCGATTTCGGCCAGGGCAAGGATTTTTCCGACAAGACGGCGGAACTGATCGACGAAGAGGTCAAGCGGATCATCGACGAAGCCTACGCCGACACGCGCCGGCTGATCGAAGAGAATCGCGACCAGCTCGAAGCGGTGGCCCAGGCCCTGCTCAAGTACGAGACCTTAACCGGCGAGGAAGTCCGCCAAATCATGGCGGGCCAGACGCTGGACAAGCCCACGGTCGCGGACCTGATCGCGGTCGAGCAGGATCGCCGGTCGGACGCCCCGCCGATAGCCCGCCCCGTGCAGCAGCCGCCCGGCGAGGAAACCGGCCCCCTCCCCAGCCCGGCGTGATTCACCGCGCTTAGCTTCTGTGGGCCGTAGTAGATAGATGGCTAATCCATCTATGCCGGTTTATGCAGAGAGACCGATCTTCTTATTGTAGCAAACAGCAACAAGTTGTAGGAGGCGATCCGCGGTACCGTGAATAGAAATGACCTTCAAGAGATATCGCGTTTACGCCGAAGGGAAGCAAAAGCCCTTCTAAAGGCTCGTCATTCTCCTGGAGCCTACTATCTTGCCGGCTATTCGGTAGAATGCGCCCTTAAGGCATCGATCGCGAAGCACACCAAGCGCCACGATTTCCCAGATAAGAAAATCGCCAGCAAAGTGTGGGTTCACAACCTTGAGGAGTTGATCAAACTCGCGGCGCTTTGGCTAGAGCTCGAGCAAGAGATGAAGGCAAACAAGCGTTTAGAAGAAAATTGGGCCGTGATAAAAGAGTGGAAGGAGTCCACAAGATATGATGCTAATATATCTAAAGAGATGGCTGAAAACTTCTATTCTGCTTGTACGGCTAGGAAGCACGGCATCCTCTCCTGGATCAAGAAGCGATGGTAGCTATGACACTGAGCGAAGAACGAATCAAGGCCGGCGAGAATCTGCTGAGGCAACTCGACGCTGCTGATGTTCATGTGGATGCAGCATTGTGGTTCTACTTTCCAGACAATGAGAACTGGAAACTAATACTATCGCTTCCTCGCTTCATCAAACAGGGACCGAAGTTAGCGTATAGACGGGTCCAGAAAGCCCTGTCAAAGCTTGGGGACGATTTTGCAATATCATTATATGACGTTTCGATCGCGAAGCCAAATGACCCGCTATTTCAGCTCCTGAAGACCGCGACCAAGACAGGGCCCGGCATTAGTCACATAAGATTCTCGAATAACGTCATCAATGGTCAGTTAATCGAGGACGTACTTATTTATCGTTTAAACTAGCTCGCTCGGTATCAACGGCTTCGCGTCCCTCGCCGCTGAAGCGATAGGCCACCCGTCCGGTGATTTCCATAATCCGTTTTTCAAACGTATAATGGTGAATTCTCGCATCCTCCGTCAGGCGAGTATGGACGTAACGCAGTTGGACCATGGACGACTTATCCAAAATCCGCAATATCGGCATCACCGCGCATATTGATGCCGGCAAGACCACGACCACTGAGCGGGTACTCTTCTATAGCGGTACCACCCACAGGATGGGCGAGGTGGACGACGGCACCACGATCACGGACTTCGATACCGAGGAGCAGGAGCGCGGGATCACCATTTACTCCGCCGCGGTCTCGCTCAATTGGCGCGACTGCCGGATCAACCTGATCGACACGCCCGGCCACGTCGATTTCACCGCCGAGGTCGAGCGCAGCCTGCGGGTGCTGGACGGAGCGGTGGTGGTGTTCGATGTGAAAGAGGGGGTCGAGGCGCAGTCGGAGACGGTCTGGCGGCAGGCCGACAAGTACGACGTGCCCCGCATCTGCTTCATGAACAAGATGGACAAGACCGGGGCCGACTTCTTTCACGCCGTCGAGAGCATTCGCAAGCGCCTGGCCGGCAACCCGATCGCGGTCCAGATCCCCATGGGGCAGGAGGACTCGTTCACCGGCTACATTGACCTGGTCACCATGAAGGCCTGCGACTTCAGCGGCAGCAGCAACGGGACCAAGTTCGTCGAGGGTGAAATACCTCCTAAGTGGCAGGAAGAAGCCCGGGAGTATCGCCACCTCCTCGAAGAAAAGGTGGCCGAGTTCGACGACGGCCTGATGCACAAGTACGTCGAGAGCGAGCCGCTGACGGAGGCGGAAATCCGCGCGGCATTGCGCCAGGGCACGTTGGCGCGCCAGTGCCAACCGGTGCTGTGTGGCTCGGCACTGCGTTACGTCGGCGTACAGGCGGTGCTCGACGCCGTGTGCGACTACCTGCCCTCGCCGCTCGACATGCCGCCGGTCGAGGCGCACGATCCGGACAAGCCGGAGAAGGTCGTTACGCGGAAGTGCGACCCCGGCCAGCCGCTGTCCGCCCTGGTCTTCAAGATCGTCGCCGAGGCTCACTGCGACCTGCACTTCATCCGCGTTTACTCCGGCGTGCTCAAGGCCGGCACGCGGGTGCTCAACGTCGGTCGCAAGAAGAAGGAGAACCTGCCGCAAATATTCCGCATCTTCGCCAAGCGACGCGAGAGGGTCGACAAGGTGCATTGCGGCGACATCGCGGCGGCGGTCGGGCTGAAGTCGGTGCAAACCGGCGACACCTTGTGCGAAAACCGCCAGCCGGTGCTGCTCGAACGCATCGAGTTCCCCGAGACCGTCATCAGCATGGCGATCGAGCCGCAATCGACGGCGGATCGGGACAAGCTCGTCAGCGCTCTGAAGATGCTCTCTCGCAGCGATCCCACTTTTGAGTTCCGCTATAACGATGAGACCGGCCAGATGCTGATCGCCGGCATGGGCGAACTGCACCTCGAGGTCATGTGTCACCGGCTCGAACGCGACCTGCGTATCCCGGTCCGCGTCGGCACGCCGCGGGTCGCCTACCGCGAAGCGATCACCCACGCCGACGAGGGGGAGGGTCGCTTGATTCGTCAGACCGGCGGGCGGGGGCAGTACGCCGTCGTCAAGTTGCGGGTTGAGCCGTTCGAACCCCAGCCCGGCGAAGAGCACTTCAAATTCGTGAATCAGATCCGCGGGGGAGCGATCAACGCGGACTATATCCCGGCCATCGAGCGGGGCGCCCGCGACGCCAGCCGCAACGGAAACCTCGGCGGCTACCCGCTGATCAACGTGATGGCGACGCTGCTGGACGGCCGGGAGCATTCCGTGGATTCGTCCGACATCGCCTTCGAGACTGCCGCCGCGATCGCGTTCCAACGCGCGATCAAGCAGGCCGGCCCGGTGCTGCTGGAGCCGATCATGAAGGTCGAGGTCGTCACGCCCGAGGACTACTTCGGCCCGATCAACAGCGACCTGATGACCCGCCGGGCGATGATCACCGGCACCGCGATGCGCGGCAACAACCACGTCATCACGGCGGAGGTCCCGCTCTCCACGATGTTCGGCTACGCCACCCAGGTCCGCTCCCTAAGCCAGGGCCGGGCGTCATACAGCATGGAGCCCTGCCGCTACATCCGCATGCCGGACCACCTGGCCAAGGCAGTCCTCGGCGTGCTGTAGCGTTGGGGCTCCGTCCCCAACGTAGCGGTCGGCGATGGGTGGCACGGCTGTGTCAGCCGTGTGCGGAACGCAGGTATTCACGGCCGACACGGCCGTGCCAC
>JAGMDK010000649.1 GCA_023128695.1 Phycisphaerae bacterium | reverse complement strand
GGTTGACCGCGATGCGGTACAGCCAGGTGAAAAAGTTTGCCCGCCGCTGGAACCGCGGCAGTGCCTCCAGAGCCTTCAGGAAGGTGGTCTGCGTGAGGTCGAGGGCGTCGGCGTCGTTGCGACACATCCGATAACATGTGTTATACACTCGGTCCTGATAGCGCGTCACAAGCTCCGCAAATGCCGCTGGGGCACCACGTTGCGCTCGCTGGACGAGCTCGGCGTCGGTCAGGTCGTGTTCCTGCGCGGTTCGATTCACGACGATCTGTACACCCCATTGGACGCGCGGGAGGCATCCGGGTTCCCGCAAATCGGGTCAATACGCGTGTGGCACCGGCTTCACGCGTGTGGCACCGGCTTCCAGCCGGTGGGACGGCCGGTACGGAGCCCGGCCGCGCAGAAAAAAATATTCGCTTGGGGTGAAAACCCCCTAGCTTCCGGAAGGGGTTGCGGTTAGAGTAAGTGAAGTCATGGTCTTCGTTTACGAGCAACCAGGGTAGCGATGGTCGAGTTGGGGATAGACGTGTCGAGCGGGGTAAGGCGCAAGAAGCGGCTGCACAAGCTAATTGATCTGGCCCAGGCCTATCGGGAAATCTCGAGAGGTGAGTTGGCCGACGTGCTGGGTCGTGACCGCAGCCGGCTGTATCCGGAGACCGACAACCCGAAACTTGACCTGCTGCGCGGGCTCTCCGAAGCCCTCGAATGGTCGCTCGACACGGTGGCGGATTATATCTGGGCCGGCGATCATGACGCAACCCCGCGGTCCACGTCGAAAGACTATGACACACTCGACCAGGAGGCGCTGGCGGCATACCAGCGCGGCGACTACAAGCGCATGACCGAGTTGGCCCAGGAGATGTTCGTCGCCGCAAAGACGCCCGATCAGAAGGCCCGGGCCTGCCGACTCGAAGGAAATGCTTGGGATGAGCAAGCGCGTCTAACAGAGTCTCGGGCGGCTTATCGGCGGGGTGTTAAAATACCGGGCGTATCGAAAATACAGCACTTGGCCTTGGAGGCTAATCTTGCCAATACCTATTACAACCGTTGGGATTTTGCCCAGGCAATTGGCATAGCGCACTTCGTACTTGATCGCTTAGAAGAAGACCCGCCGAACACACCCACGGCTCTTGAATGTCAGGCTTTCTGCCTGTATGTACGGGGAAGCTCGCTTCGCCGAATGCTCGCTGACAAACCGGCCGATGCGCAGGAGATCGCCAAACGAGCGAAGATGGATCTCGAGCAGGCGGAACAATTGTACCTGCAACTCGCGCGCGACACTGACCGGCAGTACCTAGGTGGGATTGCTCATACCTGTCACGGCGCATTGCTCGAAGTGGAGGTCGAGTTAGGCTTGCGTGCCCCACAGCAAACAGTTGATGATATTCTTACCGAACTATCCCAGTTGGATGAAGGTAACAAGCGGCCGGAAGGCGACTGGTTGGAAAGCTACGGCTGGTGGTGCGATTTCGGTGCCAACATCGCGTTTCGGCACCTGGAGGGACGAGAGCTTCAGCAATCGGTGGCGATTTTCAGCAACAAGCTGCTGGAGATCACGCGAAGTTTCAAGAACTGGCCTCTGCTGGAGCGGGCCGTTGCTATGCAGCACTCATTGCACGAGCAGGCTTTGGAAACGGCGGGGATAGATTGGCCACATATGCTGGATGCGGAGGATCTGAAGCTCATCGCGGGAACGATCGGGCGCTTCCCT
Organism: Phycisphaerae bacterium; assembly: GCA_023128695.1. Taxonomy (GTDB): domain Bacteria; phylum Planctomycetota; class Phycisphaerae; order UBA1845; family Fen-1342; genus JAGMDK01. The sequence goes on along the minus strand of JAGMDK010000649.1, from coordinate 380 downwards.
CATTTCCGCCGCGTGGGCTGGAACCTGATTGAGAATGGCGTGATTATCCAAGGCTCGAAGAAGAGAGTGTAACCATGAATGTCATTCATAACACATTTCATAACTCGACACTACTGGCCGGTCTTTGTGTATTCTTGACGGCGGGGTTACTTGCGTCCTCTGCCTCTGCCCAACGCGGACCGGACGATCCTTGTGGCATTCTTGAGCAGTACGATCCCGACCATACTCATATCGTTGCGCAACCCGATCCTACTAAACCCCCTGGTTATCTCCCTCATAGGTTCAATGGGTATGTGATCCCCACCGATTTTTCTTGGCCGGGCTATTGGCCGGGGTCGCCGGGGAGCAATCCGGAGGAGCCGGTCGAGGGGCTGTCCTTC
>JAGMDK010000648.1 GCA_023128695.1 Phycisphaerae bacterium | reverse complement strand
TACGAGAATCCGCAGGGACGACTACCATGGGTGGCACGGCCGTGTCGGCCGTGAATACCTGCGTTCCACACACGGCTGACACAGCCGTGCCACACAGCCGTCTTCAATCCAGCCGGGCGCGGTACTCGGCGGCCTTCTCGGGCTTTTCCCAGGCGTCATAGAGTTCGATGATGCTTTCGAGCGTTCTATGCGTGTGTTCGTGCTGCGCGCCCAGGGCGCTGGTCAAGCTGTCAAGGCTGGGCACCAGCACAGATTCCGCCTCCTCATAGCGCCCCAGCGCGGTTAAGCACTGGCCATAGTTGCGCTGAAAGATCAGCTTCATCCAGTGGCCTTCTGGCAACTCGCGCTCGGCGGTTTCGAGCAACTCCACGAAAAGCAGCTCGGCTTCATCCGCCCGGCCCAGCTTAACCCGCAGCGCGGCCAGGTTGTTGATCGCCAAGAACAGGGATGGATGGTCCCCGAGCGTACGCTTGCGAATGGCGATCACCCGCCGCAGGAGCGACTCCGCTTCCTCGTATTTGCCCTGGGCTTTCAGGGTAGTGGCCAAGTTGTTCATGTAGGCCAGCGTGTTGGGGTGTTCCTCGCCCTTGACCGCCAATTGCAATTCGAGCGCCTCGCGCAGGATCGGTTCGGCCTCGTCCGGCTTACGCAACTGTTTGAGCAACTGGGCCAGATTGTTCATCGTCATCAGCAGCCGCGGATCGTCGCGTTCGAGCACGCTGCGCTGGGCTTCCAGAGTCTGCCGCCACAACGCCTCCGCCTCGGCCATTTTCCCCAGCCGCTGGAGCGGCTCGGCCAGATTGTTCATCGCATCGAGGGTTGCCGGATCTTCCGCGCCGAGCGTGCGACGCCGCGTTTCGAGCACCTTTCGCAACAGCGTTTCGGCTTCGGCGTTCCGGCCGAGCTCGTCGAGCGCGCGGGCCAGGTTGACCATGTTCGCCAAGGTGTCCGGATGCTCGTTTCCCAACAGCCGTTGGTGGGTTGCCAGGGCGGCGCGCAGGTGCGGCTCCGCGTCGGCGTACAACCCGAGGCCGATGTACGTTGAGCCGATCGTGTTCCGCAAGGCGGCTTTGATCTCGGGCTGCTCGGCGAGCTGCGTTTCGAGATTGTCGGCGGCCCGGTCCAGAACGTCGGCAACCCGCGCGTCCCGCCCCTCGTTCTCCGGATCGGCGGAGGCCAGCATGTCGCTGAAGAACCGGTTGATGATCTTGACTTTGGCCGCTTCAGCCCGCGTGGCCGTCTCGGCGTTCAAGGTTCTCACCAGCCCTACGCTCGTCCCGATAACGGCAATCACCAACGCCGCCGCCGTGGCGAGAATGCCGCCGACGAGGGTGCGATGCCGGCGGGAGAACATGCGGAACTGATAGAACGCCGTTTGCGGCCGGGCGGCGATCGGCTGCTGGTTCAGGTAGCGGCGGATGTCGTCCCCAAACGCCGCGGCACTTTGGTAGCGTCGCGCGGGCTCCTTCTCCAACGCCTTGATGGCGATCGTCTCGATGTCGCCCCGCAAGGCCCGGTTAACCAAGCTCGGCCGGTGGGGCGGGTCTTCACAAATCGTCCGCGCAGCTTCGAGCGGCGCTCCGCGGTTGACCTCGTAGGGTAACGACCCCGTCGAGAGTTCGTAGAAGATCACTCCGAGAGAATAGATGTCGCTGAGGGCGTCCACCTCGTCCATTTGGCCGCGGGCCTGCTCGGGACTCATGTACGGCAACGTGCCGACCACCCGACCGACCTCCGTCACAATCGTGGTCGTCGGCACGTCCGCGTCGACGATCCGCGCCAAGCCGAAGTCCAGCACCTTCGGCTGCCCTTCACTGTCCACGAGAATATTCGACGGCTTCAAGTCCCGATGGACCACGCCACGCTGATGGGCATAGTGGATCGCGTCGCAGATCCCGGCGAATAATTCGAGCCGGGCCCGCAAGCTCAAGGGCTTCCTTGTCCCATCCTCACTTTGTCCCCCGACATGCTCGGGCAGAATTTTGCCGCCGACCAACTCCATCACGAAGAAATGTTGTCCCTGCGGCGTGTGGCCGGCGTCGTAGATGGTGGCGATGGAGGGATGTTTGAGACGGGCCAGCGTGTTCACCTCACGCTCGAATAACCTGACGCGGTAATCGTCTTGACCACAGAGATCGCCGCCGCGGATGACCTTCAAGGCCACGCGGCGGCGGGGGTGTTGTTGTTCGGCTTCGTAAACGACACCCATCCCCCCGCGCCCAATCTCTCGAATAATCGTA
>JAGMDK010000647.1 GCA_023128695.1 Phycisphaerae bacterium | reverse complement strand
CGGCCGGGACGGAGCCCGGCCGCTACATTATCTTGCCGTCTCGCATACACTCACGCCCCTTCGCGCACGGGATTTGTCGCTGTTGCCGACAAAAATTACCGTTTTTTACTTGATCCGCGGCCTCTGTCCGGTAACATGACGCTAGCATAATGGCAACGGGGAAACGCCATGTGCCGGGCTGGCAGAGAATTTTCATTTCCGCGCGTGCCTGCCCTCGCTCGCCGAGGGCCGAAAAGGCCTAATTGGTCGCGGCTGACAGCGGCGGACGAGCGTGAGGGGGGCATGATTTTGCGTGTAATCATCGGGGGTCACACAGTCCGCAGTGAAAAGCTGCAAGGAGGATAGCTATGAGAACGCGAGTGCTAACGATTGGTACGATGGCCATGATGGTCTGGCTAGTGCCCGCCGCGGCATTCAGTCAACCCTTGATGGGGACCGCCTTCACCTATCAAGGGCAGCTCAAGCAGAGCGGCGTGCCGGTGGATGACTCCGCCGACTTCAAGTTCACGCTGTTCGACGACCCGTACACGCCGCCGGGGTTGCCGGTCGGCGCGACGCTCATCTTTGACGGCCAAGCGGGCAACTACGACCCGGCGGACGTCGTCAAGGGCCTGTTCACCGTCGAGCTGGACTTCGGCGTGGAGGTCTTCGACGGCGAGGGCCGCTGGCTGGAGATCGAGGTGCGCTGCCCGCACGATCCGAACGACGTCGGGCCGTATACGACGCTGAGCCCCCGGCAACACCTCACGGCGGCCCCGTACGCCCTGCAAACGCGCGGGATCTTCGTGGACGAGGACCGCAACGTCGGCATCGCGAATACCTCACCCGGCTCGCAGCTCACCGTGGCGGGCCAGATCGAGTCAACGACCGACGGATTCAAGTTCCCGGACGCAAGCGTCCAGACGACGGCGGCAGTCCACAGCCCGTGGGCCGCTTCCGTCGATGACATCTTCTACACCACCGGCGGCGTCGGCATCGGCACCGCGGGGCCCATCTACGCCGGCGATACCGTCACCGTCATGTCCGCCACGCTGCCTTCGCCGAACCACTGCTTTGGCTGTGCCGCAAGCCGGGCAACGGGGAAAATCTATTGCTTTGGTGGGGAGGACGGCAGCGCCAATGTCGACGAGATCGTAGCATATGACCCAGCCACCGATACACTCGTCATTAAGTCCGCCACGCTGCCGACGCCCAGGCGTTACCCGTACTGCGCCGCGGACCCTACGACGGGCAAGATCTACTGCTTTGGCGGGTATGATGGGGCCAACTATCTCGACGAGATCCTTGAGTATGACCCGACCACCGACACGCTCGTCACCAAGTCCGCCACGCTCCCGACCGCAAGGGACGGCGTCGCCTGCGCGGCAGACCCCGCCACGGGCAAAATCTACTGCTTTGGCGGGGGGAATGACGTTGGCACTCTCGACGAAATCGTTGAGTATGATCCGGCCACCGATACCATCGTCACCAAGTCCGCCACGCTGCCGAGCGCAAGGACTCAGGTCGCCTGTGCTACGGACCCCACCACGGGCAAGATCTACTGCTTTGGAGGGTCTGTTTGGCCCACCACCGAATTCGACGAAATACTTGAGTATGACCCGGCCAACGACATACTCGTCACCAAGTCCGCCACGTTGCCCTCGGGCAGGCACGCCATGGGCTATGCCGCAGACCCCGCCACGGGTAAAATCTACTGCTTCGGTGGGGCTGGGAGTGGTGGCACCACTACTTTCGACGAGATTCTTGAATACGACCCAGCCAGCGACACGCTCGTCACTTTGTCCGTCACGCTCCCCTCACCGAGAACCCTATTGGGCTCTGCCACAGACCCGGCGACGGGAAAGATCTATTCCTTCGGAGGACATACTGGCAGCACCATTCTCGACCAGATCGTAGAATATGACCCGCCCACTGTGGCGCTGCTGCAAGTGGGTGAGCCGGGCGACGGGAGCGGAGCGGTGGCGAACACCTGGAGCGTGTTCAGCTCGCGGGCGTTCAAGCGCGATATCACTCCGCTGCGGCCGGTGGATTACCAGGACATCCTGGCCAAGCTGAACGTAACCGACGTCGTCCGTTATCGCTTCGCCCGCGACACGCGGCAAACGCCGCACCTGGGCGTCATCGCGGAGGAGGCACCGTCGGAGATCCTGAGCCCCGGGGGTCGGGCCGTCAGCCTGGCCGACTACGCCAGCTTCCTCATGGCGGCAGTCAAAGCCCAACAGGCCGTGATCGAGGAAAAGGAGCGGCAGATCGCCGACGTGCAAGCGCGGCTTGCACAAACGCAAGCACGCTTGGCGGAACTCGAAGCGCTCGTGGCCAAGCTGGCTCGAACGCAAAGGGGAGGGTCGCGATGAGACACTTGAGGCCGACAACAACGCGAATACTGATGATGTTGCTCATCGCGGCCGGCGGGGCCGCGCTCGGTGACGACTTCACCATCGACTGGTACACCATCGACGGCGGCGGACACATGTGGAGCGCCGACGGCGATTTCGAGCTGTCCGGCACAATCGGCCAGCCCGACGCCAACGCGGTCGTGATGACCGGCGGCGACCTCGAGCTCACCGGCGGCTTCTGGGTCAGCGGGATCGTTACACCCCCCTGCTGTCCCGGAGACAGCAATTGTGATAACCAGATCAATTGGCGCGACATCGATTTCTTCGTAGCCGCGATGAACGATAATGTGGCGGCGTGGGAAGCGATGTTCCTGCCCGGTGAGCCGACGTGCCCCTTCGAGAACAACGACACGAACGAAGACGGCACCGTCAACTGGCGCGACATCGATCCGTTCGTGGCGGTGATGAATACGACCTGCCCCTAGCCGGCCGTCCCACCGGCTGGAAGCCGGTGCCACAAAATGTAGCGGCCGGGCTCCGTACCGGCCGGTGACAAGGTGACAAGGTCTAGTGCATTGTCACATCTAGGAAT
>JAGMDK010000646.1 GCA_023128695.1 Phycisphaerae bacterium | reverse complement strand
GCCAGTACGGTCCGCTGGCGGCCGCGGAGGGTCGCCCCACCGGTTTACCCACTTTCCTGACGACCACTCTCGGTCGCGCTCTGAGAAAAACGACCTTTTGTTCATGCCCCGTTTCGTTACAATGGAATGGGCGCTGGGGCATGGGTATTCCGTGCCAATCGTCAGCACTACCGGCGTTTGCCCGAGAGAGTCACCCGATTTCCGAGGCGGAAGAAGGAGCCCCAATGATGAGAAATTTGGTAGCAGTCATTACGATCTTGATGGTTTCAACTTGGTGTTCGGCCCAAACGCCGACGGGCGCGGCGGACGACGCGCGGGTCCGGATCGGCGATCAGGAGCCGACCTCGCTGCCGAAATATATGACGCCGGAGGAGCAGCTTTTGCCGCCGTTGCCGGTAGAGCGCGGCGGGCGTCCGCCGAGTGGGGACATCCACTGCTCGGCGGAATACGAGCCGTGCGAAGGCATTTTCTTCGCCTGGGAGGGTTACACCGGCCTGCTGAGTGACATGACGGTCACGATCACGACGCACGACGAGGAGACCATGGTCTACATGGTCGTGGACAGCGCGTCTGAGCAGAGCAGCGCTTACAGCACGCTCAATAGCGCGGGGGCGGACATGGACCAGGTGGAGTTCATCGTCCGCATCACCGACACCGTCTGGATTCGCGACTACGGCCCCCGTTTCATCTTTGAGGACGGGAACCGCGCAATTATCGACCACACCTACAACCGCCCGCGTCCGAACGACAATATGCTCAATGATTACGTCGCGACGCTGTGGAGCGAGCCGGAGTACGACATCCCGCTCACCCACGGCGGCGGGAACTTCCACCTGTTCGCCAACGGCGACGCCTTCATGACCGACTTGATCCTCGACGAGAACCCGGGTCAGAGCGAGCAGGATGTCAAAGACCTCTACGAGGAATATCAGGGCGTCGATCTAACCATCTACCCCGGCTTCCCCACCTGGTTCGACTCGACCCAGCACATCGACATGTGGATGCTGCCGCTGGGCGACGACAAGATCATCATCGGGGAGTATGACAGCTCGACCGGCCAGCCCTATACGATCACGGAAAATGCCACGACCGACCTGATCGCCAGCGGCTACACCGTGTACCGCACGCCGGGCTGGCAGTCGGGTGGGACGCACTACACCTACACCAATGCGATCATCCTGAACGACTTGGCGTTTGTGTCGACATTCGGCCACGCCAACGACGCCGTCGCTTTAGCCACGTTCCAAGCGGCTTTGCCGGGTTACACGTTTTATCAGTTTGACTGTAGCGGCATCATTCACTCCGCTGGCGCGATGCACTGCATCAGTATGCACGTGCCCGCGTATACGGCGACGATGCGAGTCACGCCGGGCGGCGGGCTGGAGTCGGAGGGTCCGATCGGCGGGCCGTTCACGCCGGACAGCATTATCTATACGCTGGAGAACACCAGCGACTTGCCGATCAACTATAGCGTGACGAAGACGGTGCCGTGGCTGACGATCACCAACGGCTCCGGCTCGATTGGGGCCCATTCCTCCGTGCCGGTGACGGTCGCGATCAATGCGGCCGCCAACTCGCTCGGCATCGGGACCTACAATGACACCGTGGATATCGTCAACCTGACCGATCACAGCGGCGATACCACGCGGGCTGTCACTCTTGCCGTAGGCACCCCGCAGCCGATCTACAGCTACCCGCTCGACAGCAACCCCGGCTGGACCACCGCCGGCGAGTGGGCCTTCGGTCAGCCCACCGGCCAGGGCGGCACCTCCTACGGCTACCCCGATCCTGCCAGCGGCGCGACCGGCAGCAACGTCTACGGCGTCAACCTCAATGGCGACTACTCGACGGCCATAGGCGGACCTTGGCACGTCACGCTGGGGCCGGTGGATTTGTCCAACGTCACGGAAGTCGAACTGCGGTTCCAGCGCTGGCTCAACACCGACTATACGCCGTACGCCTACGCGACGGTGGAGGTCTCGACCAACGGCAGCAGTTGGCAACAGCTTTGGCAGAACCCCGGCGGGGGCGACCTCACGGATTCGAGCTGGCAGGCAATCACGTTGCTCGCCCCGGTGGCCGATAACGAGGCGACCGTCTGGTTCCGTTGGGGCTATCAAATTGACAGCGGGGCTTACGCCTACTCCGGCTGGAATATCGACGACGTCGAGATTTGGGGCCTGGCTTCTCCGTCGGTCTGCCCGGGCGACAGCAACTGTGACGCCGCCATCGGCTGGCGGGACATCGATTATTTCGTCGCGGCGATGAATGACAACGTCGCGGCCTGGGAAGACATGTTCGCCCCCGGGACGCCCAGTTGTTCGTTCGATAACAATGACGTAAATGGCGATGGCACGGTCAATTGGCGTGACATCGACCCACTTGTCGCGCTGATGAACACGACCTGCCCGTAGTGCATCGTCGACGCTGATTTGACGAGTTGCGTATCGATCGGAATGTGTGCCACTGCCGCGGTCGAACTTCCGCAGCATGTCGCGCTGGCTGTCGCGAAATGCTCTCAGCATTGTAGGGTGCGTTTCAACGCACCGTCGTCTTCATAGATGGTGCGTCAGGCCGCACCCACTGTTATGGCGCAGAGTCTTGTTGGGTTGCGTGGATTTTACGCGGCGGGGGTAAGTTGATCGAGGGTTGCGTTGCGGGTGGCAAGCAGAGCGGGGATGGCGGTTTGGCCCGCTGACGTCAAGAGGTAGCGGTGTGACTTGGGAACCTTACGGATCAAGCCGTGGGCGCGCAACAGGGCCAGCTTTCGTGTGACACGGGCCGCTTGGCGGCGGCGCTGCTCGTCGGTCGCCGCCGCGCCGAACAGCACTTGCCGCACATCACGGTTGCGAAATCCGGTTATGTGGAATTCACCACGCGGGACAAGGGCGTGGGGGCGTCAATCTTGGATAGCGCTTGCAGGTGACGGCGGTTGGCCCCGTGGGAGAGTTGGGTGCGGCGGGACATGTCCGCCACACCCTTGCGCAGCGGCAACCACTCACGTTCTCCTTGCGGCTTCTCGGCGCGGCGGCGGAAGACCTTCAGGCCCCGCACGTAGCTCAGGGTCGTTTCCACGCGTAGCACGGTGCCCTGGCGCCGGGGAGATATCGCACCGGGCGGCCGGCCGTTCGGGCGCGTTCTTCCGTAGTTTGCCGCAAGCGCTTGGTCAGCCCCTCGGCGTAGACCATGAAGTTCTTGATCAGTACGTCAACCAGCGATAGAAAGCTCATCATCCCGCCGACGCTGGTGAGCAATCGGAGCGTCCCCCGCAACCGCAGCCGGTCAAAACCGCTCAAGACCCCTAGAATCTGATCC
>JAGMDK010000645.1 GCA_023128695.1 Phycisphaerae bacterium | reverse complement strand
GCCGCCGCCGCGGCCCACGCCGCCCCCATCGAGGCCGAACCGGCGGTCCCGACACGTCTCCGCGAGGCCGCCCACCGCGACGAACTACTCGAATCCCACGGCCTGCGCCCCATCCGCCGCACACTCGGCAGCCGCTTCCACACGGCCCGCAAGCGTCGGCGGTGAGGATTGCCGGGAGCAACGGTGATCAAAATCATCGACCTGATGCTGGTTACTTCGATTGAAATCGGCATCGACAAATCGAATCGACGCCGGCGTAAGCGATCGTGAAACGTGAGTTAATACAGGCTGAGCAAATGTCGGTGGGCGGGCTACCTTCGTCGACGCTTGACGGCGAGCTGACAGAGCCGACGGCCATCCTTGAGATACTTGATCTCGAAATTCGTGGCCACGCGGGCGGCTTCCACGCCGAACTCGAGGTCGTCGAACGGCGTCTCGATTAACTCAGGGTGATTCAGCAATAAATGCCGAATGATCTCGAAATACTCGGCGTGATCGGTCTGCACGGCCCAGTGGCCGCCGGGCAGCAGGCACTGCACCGCCGCCGCGACAAAGGGCCGTTGGAAAAGCCGGCGTTTGTGGTGGCGTTTCTTGGGCCAGGGATCGGGGTGGTAGACGTGCAGGGCCGTCAGCGACGCCCGCGGACAGACGACGCGGATAAAATGAGCGGCGTCGGTGCGGAGTATCCGGACGTTGGAGACCTTCCAGCGCTGCATACGGTCGACCGCAAAGCGGTAATACTTATTGGCCCATTCGATGCCGAAGAAGTTGTGCTCGGGGCGCGCCCGGGCCCGCCGCAGGAGAAAGCCGGCCTTGCCGGTGCCGATTTCCAGCTCGATCGGCCTGGCGACCGGAAAAACGGCATCCCAGGAGAAATTCTCCAACGCCGACAACTCAACGGCTATCGCCAAGGGGGTCATTAGCTAGTGCTCCGTTACCCTTAAATTGATGGGTCGGTGTGCCACTGCTCTTGAGCAGTGCGAGATTCTGAGCATTTTGGCCGACACTGCTCAAGAGCAGTGGCACACATTCCCAGCGATGGGCCACCCACTCCTCAATTGACGTGTGAGGGAGCATTAGACGCCTATCGGGCCTCGACGACGCTGGGGTGCTGATGAAGCCGGACCGGGCGCGCGCCGATGAAACACCATGGGGCCGGTCCGGTACCGGCCCGCCTCAGAGAGCATTTCTAAAGGAAGAACAGCCGTGCGGCAACATTCCCCGATCCAGGCGGAACGCAGACGAGATCCCCGTCAACCCCAAGCCTTTGCATTTTGGATCCGTCCGGTTAGCAGCCCAAACCGCGTCAGCGCCTGGATGTTGGACGTGGCGGCGGGCGGGGCGGCTTTTCTGACGGCGATCGATGAGGCCCCGCCGGTCGGCGAGCGGGTGGAGTTGCTGGAGATGCATACGACGGACCGGATGGTGCGTGAAGGGGCCGCCCCGCTGCCGCCATTCGCCCGCGTAGTTCGCCACGACGACTCGGACGGAATCACCCGCCGCGTGGCGGTGCGGTTCGAGGCCGACGACGAGGAGCCGTTGGAGGATATCGAGCGGAAGACGACCACCGCTTGCGCGCCGCGCTGCCGGGTCGTGCCGTCGTTGCCGCCGCTGGTTGAGCTTGAACCGGGGAGTCGGCTAGTGCTCTGTCGCTACTCGATTGATGGATAAAGCCTCTTCAGCTTGATTCTTGCGTCTGTGGCGGTTGATGGGTGGCACGGCCGTGTCGGCC
>JAGMDK010000644.1 GCA_023128695.1 Phycisphaerae bacterium | reverse complement strand
TAGCGATATAATACAGCATCGGTCGCATCGGATATTATAAATATCGCCGTATGTTCTCATGGGCGGCGTACTTGTCCGCTTCGTCCTCAGAACCTACTATGCCCGTATATACTCGGGCGGCTGCTATATGAGGAGAGTCCATGCTTCATCGGTTCACATTCGGTGTCTGTGCTCTCACGATCGTTTGGGCCGCGAGCTCGCCGGCCGTGGGCGAGGTCGTCGTGTTGCGGGACGGGCAGACCATCACGGCCAAAATCCTGGACGAGTCCGCCCAGCGCGTCGTCGTCGACCTCGGGTTCGACGTGCTCGCGATCCCGCGCCGCCACGTGCTCGAGATTCGCCCAGAGGAGGCCACGGCGGCAGCACCCGACGACGTCCAGACCACCGAGCACCTCTATAGCACCGCGAAGCTGCCGCCGCAAAGCGTCAAACAGCTTACCGAGCGTTTCGGCGAAGGGGTCGTGCTGGTCTCGTCCCCCGGCGGGCAAGGGAGCGGTTTCTTCATCAGCAAGCAGGGGCACCTGATCACAAACTTCCACGTCATCGAGAACGAGCGCAAGCTGGCCGTCGCGGTGTTCCGCAAGATCGGCGACGAGTTCAAACGCGAGAAGTTTGAAGAAGTGGACATCGTCGCGACGAACCCCTTCCTCGACCTGGCGCTGCTGAAGGTGGACCTGCCGGAGGGCTATACGCCGGTGATCACGTACCTGGCCGCCCGGGACGACCTGCGGGACGGCGAGCCGGTCTTCGCGATCGGCAACCCGCTCGGGCTGGAACGCAGCGTGGCCCAGGGGATCGTCAGTCGGCGGAACCGAGCCTTCGAGGGCCTGGCCTACATCCAGACCGATACGCAGATCAACCCAGGCAATTCCGGCGGCCCGCTGTTCAACTTGCGCGGGGAGGTCGTCGGCGTGACCAACATGGGTATCCCGGCCGGCGAGGGCCTCAACTTCGCCATCCCCGTCCGCTATGTCTTTGACTTCCTGTGCAATCGGGATGCCTTTGCCTATAACAGTGAAAGCTCGGAGGCCGGCTACCGTTACCTCCAGCCGGCCCCGCGCCTGAAGAAAGAGCCCCCCTCGTTTCTAAAAGCGCCTAACGACGTTTCCCCTGAAGAGCCGCGGGCTTCAACCTGCGCGGCGCCGCGCGGACTGAAGTCCGCGGCTCTTCGGGTTATGTTCCAGCTTCCAAATCATGTTACCGCTCCAACAATGGTAATCGAGGATTAGTGTTTTTGTTCTTTGGGAGAGAGTATCGCCATGAAACGAACCACGATTTGCCTGACTGTCTTGTTGGCCTTTGTCACTGTCCAGACCACCCTGGCCCAATCCCGGGGAAAGAAGAAGCAAGACCCGGCCGACTGGGCTCCGCCGGACGCGCTGGTGTACGTCGGCATCACCGATGTCGCGAAGACCTGGGAGAACATCCAGAAAACCGCCGGTTATCAGATGATGAACGATCCGGCGGCGGCCGAAATCGATACCGGCCTGAGCATTGCGGGTTCGGCGATCGAGAAACTCCAGGAGCGTATCGCCGAGGCCCTGGAGGTATCGCCGACGCAATTGAAGAATCCCTTCAGCGGCCAGTTCACGTTCTACCTGACCGCCCCGCCCGGCGGCGATCCGGATGAGATTGAGCCGGGCCTGGTCGCCGGCGTGGGCGACGCCGAACTGATGACGAATTATTACGACACCGTCGTGGCCAAGCTCAAGGAAGTCAGCCGGCACGACACCGACCGGTCCGGCGCGCGGCTCATCAACGTCTTCACCGTCGACCGCGAAGCACTCGAAGAGGGTGAGGAGACGGAAGACGACGAGGAGGATTTCGATGACTTCGACGACATGGGCGGCCCGATGTTGCCCTTCGGCGGTTCGCCCTATGAGATGATCGAAGAGTTCCTCGATCAACTCTTCTCGGCCGAAAGCATGCCGGAATCGTTGGCGCTGTGCCTGACCGAGGACCAGTTGATCGTAGCCGGCTCGGCCGAGCAGGTGAAAGCCGCCCTGAAGCGGACGGGGAGCGGCCCGACGCTCGCCGGGACGGATGATCACAAGGCGCTGCTGAAGCAACTGAAGCCGATCGGCTCGGTGCGTCTGCTGGTTAACCTGCCGCGGATCGTCGAGATGGCCAAGGCCGAAGTGGACGAATCGGACGCCGAAGACATGCGGAAGTGGCTGCGGGTGCTCGGGGCGGAAGGTCTCCGGAGCCTAGTCGGGCACCTGCGCGTGGGGGCCTCCTCGTATGACTCGAAATTCGAGCTGTTATTCCTGATGAGCGGCGAGCGCAGCGGGCTGGCGAAAGTCCTGAGCATGGACAACACCCCGGTCACGCCGCCCGAGACCGTCTCCACCGATGCATTTATCTACACCGGCGTCAACCTCAGCGTTCCCAAACTGCTCGATGACATCGAACGGATGATCCGCGACATCGACCCGGAGTGGGCTGATCAGTACCGAGCCGGCTTGGAATCGAACGTGATGCTGGGGCCCGAGGTGAATCCGCGCAAAGACCTGCTCGACCACCTGGTCGGCCCGCTCACGGTAACGCTGGAGATCGCCAAGCCGATCGGGCCGGACTGTGTGCGTCTCTTGGTTGCGCTGGGTCATCGGGACCAGAACGCCATCGCCCGCTTTTTCAGCACTCACTCCCAGCAGGTGATGTTGATGCCGCGCGAGCTGATGGGCACTCAAGTCTTCGATACTACGATGCCGCCCGGTTACTCGCTGGCCTCGGCGTCGAACGCGCTGTTGGCGGGCAATACTGCCGCCGTCGAGAACGGCCTCGAGCCCGCCCCCGCCGAGGCCTTGGCGGAGTCCGACCTCTGGCGGCGGGCGGCGCGGCACGTTCCGGAGGAAGCCTGGGGCACGTTTTTCATGGACCATCGGAAAATGATGTCGGCCGCGCTGGCCTACGCCAAGAACCGTGATGAGATGATGGGCAGCGGGATGGAGCTGGCCGCGTTGATGCTGGGCAGTATCACTGAGAGTATGGATGAGGATGACGTCAAGCAGTACCGCAAGCTGTTGAAGTACACCGGGCAGTCCATCTTTACGATTTCAACCACGCCGGAAGGTGTGCGGATAACGTTGGTGGATCTCAAGCCCGAATAGATGCCGGAGCCACACAATGTAGCGGCCGGGCCCCGTACCGGCCGTGGGAACGTGGAAACGTGGGAACGTGGGAACGTGACAAGGTGACAAGGTCTAGTCTCTAGTCTCTAGTTTCTAGATGTAGGAGGATCGAATCATGTCTACCCGGAGATTACTCCGCCGCCTGGGGCGGGAATGGCTCGTGGCGTTGGCCTCGTACGCACTGCTCATCGCGCCCTTCGGGTGTGAATTCGAGGCCCAACTGCTAGATCTCGATTTTCTGCTGCCCGGTTCCAGTGGCGCCAGCGGCACCAACGGCGGCCTGACCACGAGTTCCGCCGGCTTCTTCGTCAACGAGGACACCAGCAGCTCTCTGCTCGTCGCCGGGCGGAACTCGGATGGGGACGCGTTCTTCGTCTACGGCACCCGCACAACGGACGGCGGCATCCATTCGGTCGAATCCATCCTGGTCAAGACGGCGGACGGCGCGGAGTCTTACATCGTGTTTGAGGAAGGCCGGCCGGTGTTGCTCAAGGGCCCCGACGGCAGCTATGTCCGCCTTGATTACACGGAAACATCCGAGGTCCGCCTGGCGGCCGACGTCACGGTCTACGACGCGACGGCCGGAACGACCGAGACGACCGAGGTTGAGATCGACATCGCCCAGATTCAGGCTGGCCTGCTGGCCGCCGCCGGGGTGGGGGCCGAGATCATCGAGGATCTGACCGGTCAGCAAGTGGGAGTGCCCGAATCGCCGGAGGGAGCCGGCGCCAAGTGGCAACACCGGGCGATCTCCACCTGGCTATTGGCGATCGCCGTCGTGCCGCTGGTCGTCGTGTCTCAGTTCGCGTTGGCGATCATGGGGCAAGTGATGCAGGCCGTTTTCGTCTCCGTCACCGCCGCGCTCCAGTCCGCCGTCGTGACCGCGTTCACGCCGCTGATCGTGTTTTCGAGCCTGTTGGGCGACACGCTGATCCGCGTGGAAGCGATCCCGCTGTTCGAGGTATTCATCGAGCTGCCCAGCCGGCCACAGATTGACATCGAATCATGGTGATGAGTCTGATAACTGCGCTGGGGTGCCACTGCTCTTGAGCAGTGCGAGATTCTGGGCGCTTTGACTACACTGCTCAAGAGCAGTGGCACACCAGCGAACAGAGCACTATATGACCGTGCGCAATTTTGCGCCAGTTCGGTGTGCGAAAGACCGCGCGGGCTGAAGCCCGCGGCTCTTCGTTGTCGTACGATCGCGCACGGTCATTTAGAAACGACGCCGATGGGTGGCACGGCTGTGTCAG
>JAGMDK010000643.1 GCA_023128695.1 Phycisphaerae bacterium | reverse complement strand
TTCCCTGACGCTGCCCGTCAATCGAGGGGCGTCGCGGCTCAGCAGGAGCTTCGCCCTCCCTTCCCTGACGCCGCCCGTCAATCGAGGGCTGACAAAGCCACAGATTGCAACATCTTCTACGAGCGGCACTTGCGCGTAGCACCGACAAGCGTCCTGATGTTGCACGGCTGAGAACTTGCATGTCAGCGCGAAAGCCGTGATACTTGTAAGCACAATGGATGTTCACAGTAATCCCAGCGACACGGTACCATTTGAGAAACACGCCAAACAGGTGCTCCAACGAGTAAGGGGTGCGTTCGCCGAGATCATCGAGGCCTTACCGGGGCACATCACGCGGCCGCACGAGCTTTCCAAACGCTTGAAGATTGACATGAAGCTCGCCTGGAGGATCGTGAACGTGGCCCACAGTGCCGACCCGTTCATGCTGGCCCAACACATCCCCGGCGCGGCCGCCATCGAGAGCTTCTTGAAAGCGGCGGCCAAGCAAAACGTGTCGGCGTCCCGGATCGAGCCGGCCGGGGCCGCGGTGAGGGAGTTCGAGCGACTTATCGACGTGCATGCCGGCGACCGTGCGACGCTCGAAATGATGCTGCTCGGGTACGCCGGAGAAGACTGCGGGCGGGCCATTCTGGCCCAGCGAAAGTCTGCCTTTGCGGCCAACGGCTACATTTGGGGCGTGCAGGCCACGACCCAGTTGAAAGTCGATTTCCTGCGCCCCGCGGCGGAGAAAGGCCGGCTGGATATCGCGACGCTGCGCGGGTTCGTGGGCTTACGCCGGATTCGCCCCAATGTTCCTTGGGTTATCGCTCGGGCGCGGGTCTCGAACGATGAGGGGAAGCTATACCCGGCCTTCGTCCGCCAACCGCTGGCTCCCGCCGAAGATGATCCCACTGGCACTGCCGAGGCTCCTCTGCTGCGGGAGTTCTGCTCGAAGCCGTTGCCACGCTTTCGCCGCGTCAGTGGACCGCATGGCTTTTTGGAAGATGAGCTGGCCGAGGGAGAGGTTGGAAACACCGGGGCCGTGACGTGCATCACCGGCGAGGTGACGCACAGTGCGGCTTCATACTACCGGGCCGAGCACAATCGCTGGGCCGCGCTCGTCGTCCGGATGCACACGCCGTGTAAAGCGCTGCTTTTCGATCTGTTCGTGCATGAGGACCTCTTCGGCCCGATCAAGCCGGAGCTCCACGTCTACAGCGAACTCGCTGGCGGGCCGCCGATTCCGCCGATTGAGGGTCGCGAGCGCGATCGACTGGCGACGTTGGAAGCGGTGGAGCACCTGGGCAAGGGGCCGGCAGCGGTTCACACGCCGCACGTGCCTCGGCACGCGGAGATGATACGTTACGCGCTCGACAAGTTGGGCTGGGAGGGCGAGCGCTTTTATGTGTATCGCGTTCAGATGCAGTATCCCGTCATTCCCACGTCGGTTGTTATCATCCACGAGTTGCCGGAAGCACCGCCGCTTCGGCCCGCGTGACTGGCAGACATTAAACAAGCCCCTCGATCAGAATCTTGAGGCCCAGACCGATCAGGATCACGCCGCCGAAAACCTCGGCGTGTCGGCCGAAGCGGCTGCCGAGACGACTGCCGAGCAGCATCCCGACAACGGTGAGCGCCGCCGCGACACAACCGATGAGGGCACTCGGGTACCAGATCTCCACCCGGAGGAACGCCAAGCTCATGCCAACGGCCAAGGCGTCGATACTGGTTGCCAACGATAGCAGGACCAGCGTCAGGCCGCGCGTGGGATCACTCCGGGGGACAGGCCAGGTTTGCCTGGAGAGGGCCTCATAGACGGCTTTTCCGCCCACGAAAGCCAGCAGGCCGAAGGCAACCCAATGATCCCACTCCGCGATGAGTTCGCCGACTCTCCGTCCGGCCAGCCAGCCGAGCACGGGCATGAGGGCCTGAAAAAGTCCGAGGTGGAACGCCAGGCGAAAGACCTGGCGCGGCGACACGCTGCCCAGCGCGCTGCTCACGGCGATGGAAACCGCGAAGGCATCCACCGCTAAACCGATTGCGATCAGGATGAGAGTAAGAACACTCAAGGTTCCGTCGTTTCCCACTGGCACGCTGGTGCGAGAATCCCTTCTTGCACCCGCGACCATTTTCCGGGACGCCCGCTCTCCCGACAACTCCGATTTGACTTCGTAAACGGCGCGCCAAGAATCAGGGTAAGGCCGGGCCAAGATGAGCGCGCGAGGAGAAGGTGGCAGGACAACTCAACAGTCCGCCGCAAAAGTCGGCTTCGGCCGGAAAATGTAGCGGCCGGGCTCCGTACCGGCCGTAGAACACTGGAAAAGACTCGCCTAGAACAACGGCCGGTACGGAGCCCGGCCGCTACAGGACTTTTGCGGCGGACTGTCAAGGGCCTGGGCTTGGCAATGTTGGCGATCTTGCTGCCAGCCTGCCAGGTGATGGCTGATAAGCCGCGGCACAAGGGCAGCCGAGACGTGAGCACAACCAGCCAACCGGTTCAAACGAACCGACTCTGCGCAGCGACCTCACCATACCTGCGGCAACACGCCCACAACCCGGTGGACTGGTACGAGTGGGGACCGGCCGCGCTCCAGCGCGCCCGCACAGAGGACAAACCCATCTTCCTCAGCATCGGCTACTCCGCCTGCCATTGGTGCCACGTGATGGCCCACGAGAGCTTCGAGGACCCGGACGTGGCGGCGGTGATGAACAAGCTCTTCGTGAATGTCAAGGTGGATCGCGAAGAGCGGCCGGACCTCGACGAGATTTACATGCAGGCCACGCTGATCCTCAACGACGGGCAAGGCGGCTGGCCGATGAGCGTCTGGCTCACGCCCGAGTTGAAGCCCTTCTTCGCCGGCACTTACTTTCCGCCGACCTCGCGTTACGGCCGGCCGGGGTTCAAGCAGGTCTGCCGGAAGATCGGCCAGGCCTGGAAGGAACATCGCGAGGAGATCGTCGAGCAAGCCGATAAGCTAACGCAGGCCGTCCGCGAAAACTTGCACGCCGCACCCGCGGATACCGCCCACCTCACGCTGGCCACGGTTGACGAGACGGCGGAAAAACTGGCCGGCGCGTTCGATACCGTCAGCGGCGGCCTCACCAGCGGTTCTCACAAGTTCCCGCCCAGCATGGCGATGGACCTGATGTTGCGTTCGACTCTCCGCCGGCCCGAGGGCGCCGGCCGCCGCAGACAACTGATCGAGTTGACCGAACTCACGCTCGACCACATGGCCGCGGGCGGCATCTACGATCAACTCGGCGGCGGCATCCACCGCTACAGCACCGACGTCGAATGGCACGTGCCGCACTTCGAGAAGATGCTCTACGATCAGGCCCTGGTCAGCCGCATTTACCTCGACGCCTACCAGCTTACCGACAAGCCGCTCTACGCTCGCATCGCGCGCGAGATCTTCGATTACGTGCTGGGCGACCTGCAATCACCGGCCGGCGGCTTCTACAGTACCCGGGACGCCGACAGCGAAGGGGGCGAGGGCAAGTATTACGTCTGGACCCGCGCCGAAGTGCTCGACACCCTTGGCAAGGAAAATGGCAAGCTCTTCTGCGCTCACTTCGACATCAGCGCAACGGGCAACTGGAATGACCCGCATGATCCCGACGCCGCCAAGAGCATCCCGCGCGCGCTGCGCGACTATGAGTGCTGCGCCAGGCTCTACGGGATCACACTCGAGGAGTGTGAACGCCGCCTCCGCCTGGCGAAGGAGCAACTACTCGCAGTTCGTGCCCGGCGCGTCCCCCCCGGCTTGGATGACAAGATTCTCTGCGAGTGGAACGGCTTCATGATTGCCAGTCTCGCCCGAGGAGGCAGTGTCCTCGGCGAGCGGAAGTACATCGACGCCGCGGCACGAGCGGCGGACTTCATCCTCGAGAATATGTACCAGGACGGTCGGCTGCGGCGGGCCTACCGTGACGGGCACCTGCTCGAAGCCGCCTTTCTCAGCGACTATGCCGGCCTGATCGAGGGGCTGCTCGAACTCTACGAAGCAACCTTCGACCAGCGCTGGCTCGAGACGGCGGCCGATCTCAACCAAACCGTGATCAAGCATTACTGGGACGAAGCCGGCGGCGGATTCTTCTTCACCGCCGCCGACCATGAACAATTGATCGTCCGCAGCAAGGATGTCCGCGACAACGCCGTCCCCTCCGGGAACTCCGTGCAGCTCATGAACCTGTTGCGCTTGTCGATTCTCCTCGGCGACGCGAGGTTGCGGGTGTTGGCGGACAAACAGATGGCCGCCTTCGCGGGCGAAATCGAGCGCTCGCACTGGTCGTCCGAACGGTTCCTGGCCGGCGTCGATTTCGCCCTGGCCCAACCGGTCGAAGTCGCGCTCGTCGGCGATCCGTCCCAACCCGAAACACAAGCTCTATTAAGCCAAATCCACCAGTCCTACCTCCCCAACCGCGTGTTAATGCTCCACAATCCGGAGAGGCCGTCCGCAGACGTGAAGTCGCCGCTGCTGAGGAATCGTCCGCTGGTTGACGGCAAACCCACCGCCTACGTCTGCCGCAATTTCACCTGCCGTCAACCGGTGACCACGCCGAGGGAACTAGCCAAGCAATTGGCGTGGCGAGCTTGGGAAGGTAACAAAGGGACAAAGTAACAAAGTAACAAGGTCTGGTTTCTAGTCTCTAGTTTCTAGCAGCGGGTGCCCCATCCCGTTCCAATTGCCTGCTTGGCAGGCACTTGGACGGGATGGGGCACCCACCTACTCAGCCGATTGTTCGCCGCCGCCCGAGTGTTCGATCAACGCTTCGACCACCCGTCTTCTGTCGTTGCTGAACATGATGAAGCGGAGCTTCTTGGAAATATACTGCCGCGTCTCGTGGGTACAGCACGGGTTTTTGATCAGGGTGATCAGGGCGTCGGCCTGGTCGCCGCTGAAGCCGCCGTGGCAGACGGCGTTGACCAGATAAGTCTGTTCGTGCTCCGAGAGATTCTCCTGGGCGGCGATACGCTCCAGGACCGGCAGACGCTCGCTGGCGAGCCCGATCGTTGTCGCGGCCTCGATCGCGGGGCACGCCGGCCCGCAGGTGCCCTTGGGATGGACCACGCATCCGCCGCTTAGCATCAGCGCGGCTGCGAGGAGGAGTCCACACGTCTTCATCGTGCATCCTTTCGTGAAATCGATTAGCTCTCAGCGGTCAGCAATCAGCTTTCAGCGGTCAGCTCACAGAGCATCGGCGTCCGACTAGTGCTCTGTCAACGTTGCGTTGAT
>JAGMDK010000642.1 GCA_023128695.1 Phycisphaerae bacterium | reverse complement strand
CACAGCCGTGCCACCCATCGTCAATCCGCAATCGTCATGGCGGAGGAGCTGCCGGGCGGCCGCCTTTGCGGGGGTCGCTGGCGCCGACCATGGTCCCGTCCTCGAGAAACTGGATCGCCTGAACGATGCTGGTCTTCCGCTGCTCGCTAATCTGGTGGCCATTTTCCCGCAACATGTCCGCCAACTCCCGCGGCGGCTCGCGATCGAAATAGACCTCATCCGGTAGCCACTGATGATGAAAGCGGGCGGCCGAGATCGCCTCGTCGAGCGGTCGGCGGCGTTCAACGATATTTAAGATGACTTGCACCACGGAGGTGATGATCCGCGGACCGCCGGAGGCACCGAGCACCAGCACCGGCTTCGCATCTCTCACCCTGAAGACCAGCGTGGGCGACATGCTCGACAACGGGCGCTTGCCCGGGGCCACGGCATTGGCCTCGCCTTGAATCAAACCATAGAGGTTCGGCTGACCGGGATTGGCCGCGAAATCGTCCATCTGGTTGTTCAGGATGATGCCGTAGGGCTCGGCGACGACAAGGGACCCGAACGGGCCGTTGATCGTCTCGGTGAGCGCGACGATGTTGCCATTATTGTCGGCGACACAAAAATGCGATGTGCCCCCGTCGTCGGGGGGAGCGGCGACGCCGCCGTACGAACTCGATGCAAGCGTCTTGCCGGCCTCGATCCAGCGGGCCAGTTGGACGGCGTAATTATAGTCAGTCAAGCGCTTGACCGGCACGTCGGCGAAGTCCGGATCACCCAGCCAGCGAGCCCGGTCGGCGAAAGCGTGCTTCATCGCTTCCACCAAGGCGTGCGGCTGCTCAGGGCCAAAGTACCGCTTGGTGTACAGGCTGACTGCATCAAGAATGTTGAGCGTTTCCGCAATACACACCCCGCCGGACGAGGGCGGCGGCATGGAGACGATCTCATAGCTATCGCGGTAGACCGCGCGGATCGGTTCGCGCTCGCGGACGCGGTAGGCGGCGAGATCCCCCCTGGTGAGCGTTCCGCCGGCCGCTTGCGCGGCCCGTGCCACCGCCTCGCCGAGAGGACCCTGGTAAAACGCGTCGGGGCCGTCCTTGGCGATCAAACGCAGGGCCTCGGCCAGGTCCGGGCGTTTGACTCTGTCGCCGAGCTTTGGCGGAGTGCCTTTGCCGAGGAGCGTCTCGTACAGCCGCGCATGTCGCTGTTTGAGTTGCGGCCATTTCTCGTAGTCTGCGAGCGCGGCCGTGCACGCGTCCAGATAGTGCTCATCCGCGACGAAACCGGTCTGTGCCAGCTCCAGCGCCGGCTGGGCCAGTTGTTTGAGCGGAAGGCTGCCGA
Organism: Phycisphaerae bacterium; assembly: GCA_023128695.1. Lineage (GTDB taxonomy): Bacteria > Planctomycetota > Phycisphaerae > UBA1845 > Fen-1342 > JAGMDK01. Next base: position 569 of record JAGMDK010000642.1, on the reverse strand, counting down.
AACGTTTGAGAATCTCAGTCAGTCCGGCCAGTTGACCCGGAACACCGATCGCATTACCGCCGTAGATGCTCGGCGACGGCCCATCACCTCCCTGGGCCTGAAGCTTGGCAAACCTGTCGGCGGTTGCTCCGGCGGGGGCCGTCTCGCGGAAATCGAGCACGACGACGCGTTGCTCCTTCGCGAGGTAAGCGAGCATGAAGCCGCCGCCGCCCAGGCCGGTGCTGTGTGGGCGGGCGACGGCCAGGGCCAGCGAGGTGGCGACGGCGGCGTCGAAGGCATTGCCGCCCGCCGCCAAAATATCCGCCCCGATCCGCGAGGCCTCCGGCGAATCGCTGGCAACCATGCCGATGCGACTACGCGCCACCCACGGCGGGTCGGCGGCCAGCAGAGCGGCGGGAAAAACCGAGCCGATTAGCAACAATGCCATCAATTTGGGTCGCATTGTGATAGCCCTCACGTCTGGTTCTACTGCGACACAGCCACCAAGTTGCATCTTAACGTAGATAATCCCCACCGCACGCACAAGCGCGGGTGCCCGCCCCACCTTAGAGGCCGTAATGAAATAACAT
>JAGMDK010000641.1 GCA_023128695.1 Phycisphaerae bacterium | reverse complement strand
ATCCAACCCCGCCAAAACTGTCATGTACCCGGAATACCAGGATGACCAAGCAGTTTCGGGCGCGCTCCCGGTCGGCTAGTCATTCTTTGCCCGTAACTGAGCAACTTGGCAAAAAAATCGGTTTCACTCGGCGGGCAGTTCGGTTATCTTAACAGATCCGAATATGGTGAGTCTGATATTGACGCGGTTAATGATTGGTTAAATTATCTGGCACTTCCTGTCGGTTTTAGATAGACGGCACATTATTCGACCCTTGTTCTTGTAGACGGTGGAAGGCGCACGGAACATGATTGCACAGCCAACGAAGATCAACAAAGAAGACAAGTGGGTTCCGACCTCCTGCGGCGGTTGCTACGCGCAATGCGGGATCAAAGTCCATGTGGTCGACGGCGTGGTCGTCGACCTCGAGGGCAACCCGGACACGCCGGCCGGCAGCGGCAGAATTTGCGCGAAAGGGACCGCCCAACTGATGACGCTCTATGACCGGCATCGTCTCAACTACCCGGTCAAACGCACCAACCCCGAGAAAGGTGTGGGCGTCGATCCCAAGTGGCAGCGGATCACCTGGGAGGAAGCCCTCGAAACCATTGTGACCAAATTCAAGAACATGAAGGACCCCCGTGGGACCTACTTCCAGGCCACCACGGTCCAGACCAGCGAAATCCGCTTCGCGGTCATCGCCTTCATGCGGGCCTGGGGCTTCAAGAACTACTGGGTCTCCGGGGGGGGGCTGTGGTGCGGCAACGGGGCACACTTCATGAACGGCATCATGCACGCCGCCTGGTCGATCATCCCCGATTGGACTTACAACAACTATACGATTTATTTCGGCTGCTCGAAGGGTCACGGAGCGGGGCACGCCGCCCTGCAAAGTGCCCAGTGGGTGGCGGACGCCCGGGCGCGGGGGATGAAGGCGGTCGTGTTCGACCCGTTCCTGTCCACGCAGGCCTCCAAGGCTCACGAGTGGGTCCCCATCCGGGTGGGCACGGACGGCGCGGTCGCCCTGGGGATGCTCAATGTCATCCTGAACGAAATCGGCAAGTGGGATGACCGCTACCTCAAGCTGAAGACGAATGCTCCATATCTGATCCAGTCGGACGGGCACTACTTCAGAGACCCGGAATCGAACAAGCCGCTGGTCTGGGACAGCGAGGAGGACAAGGCCAAGACCTTCGACGACGAGTCGGTCAAGGACTACGCCCTCGAGGGGACATTTAAGGTGGATGGAACGGAGGTGCACCCGTCGTTCCAGCTTCTCAAGGAGCACGTGAAGAAGAACTACCCGCTGGACAAGGTGGAGAAGATCTCCAGCGTGCCGGAGTCAACTCTCCGGCGAGTGGCCAATGAGTTCGTCGAGCACGCCCAGATCGGCAGCACGATCATGATCGACGGGCATGAGCTACCGTTGCGGCCCTCGGCCGCGATCTTCTTCCGCGGCAGCCAGGGGCACGTCAACTCCGGCTGGAACTGTCTGGAGATCGACCTGCTCAACCACGTCATGGGCGCCGCTGATGTGCCAGGCGGTGCCATGGGTCACGGGCCGCCGGTCTCGCATGGTCACCCCGACACCGGTAAGCCGAACACGATTCCGTATTCGTGTCCGGACGGGCTGATGGTTGTGAAAGGCTGGGTTTACGACCACAAGCCGTATCCGCTGCGCGAGCCGGCCCCGCCGCAGCGGCTCGACCTCCAGGACATGTTCCCCTGCTCGGTCTACAACGCGTTCACGATTTGCACGCCCGAGTGGGAACAGTACATGAAGGATTTCAAGATCGATTACCGGCCGGAGATCATGATCAACTTCGGCTCCAACTCCGTGATGACCATGGCGAACGCCGAGGAAGTCACGGAAAACTTCCTGAAGAAATTCAACTTTATCTTCTCTTTCAACATCTATCAGAACGAGTTCACCGAGGCGGTGGCCGACATTGTCCTGCCGGACGCCTGCTTCCTTGAGCGCTACACGCCATGTGTGACCTTCCCGTCGACGTTCTGTCACCCGACCGGGATGGACCATTGGGTCTGGCAGATTCGGCAGCCGGTGGTTGAGCCGCTTTATGAACGTCGCGACTTCAACGAGATGATGCTGGAGATCGCCAAGCGGCTCGGCGTTCAGGACAAGTATTACAAGGCGATCAACGACATCATCCCGGTCCGCTACGGCGGCGAGATGAGTGAGGAGTACAAGCTCGATACCCAAGGGGATCACGATTGGCAGGACATCGTCGACCGGGTGCTCAAGGATCGCCTGGGGCCCGAGAAGGGTCTGGAGGCCCTGAAGAAGACCGGCCTGGAGAAATGGCCGACCAAGGTCGAGGAGATGTACTGGCGCTGGTTCACGCCGGTGCGTGTGCCGATCTATTTCGAGTTCTTCCTGGAGGCCGGCGAGAAGCTCCAGAAGCTCCTGGCCTCGTACGGACGGGAGGACATGGCTGATATCCGCTTTTACGCGCCGCTGGGCGAGTGGTTCCCGTGCCCCTCGCACGAGGAAAAAAACCCTGAGTTCGACCTATGGGCGTTTAGTTGGCGGCCCTCCTTCCACACACAGTCCTCGACCCAAAACAACCCGTGGCTGGACGAGGTCGCCATCAACGACCCGTTCGTGTATCTGATCCAGATCAACGCCGGCACGGGCAAGAAGAAGGGTCTCAAGGACCACGATGTCGTCTGGGTCGAGAACCCGGACGGCAAGAAGATTAAGGGGCCGGTGAAGCTGGTCGAGGGCATGCATGCCGAGCAGTTGGGGATCGCCGGCTGCCACGGTCACTGGGCCCGCGGCACGCCGATTTCCAAAGGCAAGGGTCAGTTCTTCGACGACCTTATTAACCCCGATCTCAAACACACGGATTCCCTAACGCAGGGTACGGATGCCTGTGTCAAGGTGAAGATTTATAAGGCGTAACGATTTACGATTGAAGATTGAAGATTGACGATTGGAGATTGGAGAATGACGCGTTCAGAGAGGCGACTGGAGCGAGATACGAAGGCCCAATCGTCAATCTGCAATCTGCAATCTGCAATCGTCAATCTGCAATCGTCAATCTCCTTGAGGTGCTACAAATGCCACGCTATGGATTTGTCATCGATCTGAAACGGTGTTACGGGTGCTATACCTGCCAGGTGGCGTGCAAGGCCGCCAACCACACGCCGCAGGGCGTTGACTGGGCCCGTTGCGTCCCGGCGGAAACCGGCACGTTCCCCATTGCCCTGCGGCAGATGGTGCCGCTGGTCTGCCAGCAGTGCGCCGATCCCGAGTGCCTGAAAGTCTGTCCCACCGGGGCCACCACGCAGGACGAGAACGGCATCGTCCACGTGGATCCGGACCTATGCATGGGCTGCAAGTATTGTATTATGGCCTGCCCCTACGGCGCGCGGCAGACGGTGGACGAATGGA
>JAGMDK010000640.1 GCA_023128695.1 Phycisphaerae bacterium | reverse complement strand
GCGCGCCGGAGATGTCATGCACCCCCGGCCAAGTGTCGGAATGCCAATGTATGGCGGTGCCACTGACCGTGTGCCACTGCTCTTGAGCAGTTCACCGCTCTGACGACGCAACCACCTCGATCCGCTGCTTGCACTTCGGACACGCGATGTGCCGGGCGGAGAACTTCGGGCTGATTTGCACCGGCTGCCCACAGGAGCACTGGAACGATTCCCAGCCCGTTCCCTTGCGGCGATACCGCAACGGCTCGGTCGTCTTTGCGGCTCCGTGTGACCCGGCCTCCGCCTTCGGCACCGGATGCTGACGCCCACAGCGCGGGCATTTCAGCGACGCCCGCTTGAAATCCGGCGGCAGCTTGAGCCGCACGCCGCAGACGCACGGGATCACCACCAGCGGGAGCACGTGGTCCAAGAGTTCGCCGACCTGCCGGGCTCGCTCGATAGCTTTGTCCTTGCCTTTCGGCTCGGGCGTCGGCTCGCGGACGGCGATCGACTCGTCATCCTTCAGGGTCGTCTGACCGATGCATTGTTTCCCGGTGCCCTGGACTTGGCGATACGCCTCCTCGTACGCCGCAAAGCCCGCCCCGGCCATGCCGCGTAGAATCTTGATCCGCTCCTTGGTCTTGGGGTGCGTCGAGAACAGGCTGAAAGCCGCATGGGCCTGGAGCGGGTTCACGATGCACATTGGGGCGACGACCTTGTTGACCTCTTTCGCCTCACCGGCCCGGCGGGAGATCTTCTCCAGGGCCGAAGCCAAGCCGGCCGGATAGCGCGTGAACCGGGCGGCGGACGCATCGGCCAGGAATTCCCGCCGGCGCGAACACGCGAAATACAGCAGTTGCGCCGCCAATGGTGCCAAAATCGCCACCAGAATCGCGATCACCAGCATGATAATAGCGGCGTATCCACCTCCGCCCCGAGATGAACGTCGCCGACCGACACTGCCATAGAACATCCCGCGCAGAAATATAGCCGAGATCAAGATGATGGCGCCTACCATCACGCCAGCTAGCGTCATGAAGCGGACATCAAAGTTCTTGATGTGCCCGATCTCATGGGCAATGACCCCCTGAAGCTCATCGCGGTTGAGCCTTTTCAGCAGCCCAGCCGTCACCGCTACCGCGGCCTTCTCAGGCTTATACCCAACCGCAAAGGCGTTGAGAGACGAATCGTCAATAATGAACACGCGCGGCATCTTGCCCAGCCCGGAGGCGATCGTCATTTCCTCGACGATGTTCCAGAGCTGCGGGGCGTCCTCCTTCTGGATTTCACGCGCCTTGGCACTGCGTAGCAGGATGCTGTCCCCGGCCCCGGCCGCCGTCGCCCACATGATCAGCCAAATCACGAGCGCGACGGCGACGCCGAAGTACGCTCCGGCCTGGGCGTCGACAACTTGCTCCATGAAGGGGCGGGAAAACCGGGCGGACAAGGCTTGCGCAGTATTATCCCGCGGGATAGCACCACCAATATACATCGCGACGGCCAACCCGATGACCGCCCCGAGCACGGCCAAGACAACCCCCATCAGGCAGACAAGCCACAACGAACGACGACGATTACTGGCGATTGCTTCCCACATAGTTGTACGGTAACTGTCAAGTAGAATGCTATCAGCGGTCAGCTTTCAGCAGTCAGCTATCAGCGGACAGCCATTCGCGATGTAAGGCGGGCATGTACCTAGCTTTGGTCATGTTCCCGCGCTGCTTTCAATAACATAACTATTGGTGACATTCGGTCGCCGGCGCTCTGTTTTCGGCTGATCGCTGATTGCTGACCGCTGAATGCTTACTAAAACTTCACCTGCGGCGCCTCGCGCTGGGCCTGGTCCTCGAGCTCGAAGAACTCCGACTCGCCGAAGCCGAACATCCCGGCGACGATGTTCGGCGGGAAGCTCTGAATCCGTGTGTTGTACTTCATCACGGTGTCGTTATAGAACTGCCGTGAGAAGCCGATCTTGTTCTCGGTCGAGGTCAGCTCCTCCTGCAAGGCCAGGAAGTTCTGGTTCGCCTTCAGATCGGGGTAGCTCTCGACCAGCAGCATCAGCTTGCCCAGCGTCTGCGACAGTTGACCTTCTGCCCGGGCTTGGTTCGCGACCCCTTGGGCCCCCACGGCCTGCGACCGGGCCTGCACCACGGCCTCGAGCGTGCTCTTCTCATGGCCGGCGTACCCTTTGACCGTCTCGACCAGGTTGGGGATCAGATCGTGCCGCCGTTTGAGCTGCACGTCGATCTGGGCCCAGGCGTTCTTGACCTCATTCCGCAGGCGCACGAGGCCGTTGTAGATGCCGATGCACCAAAATAGAACAATCACCCCGATTCCAAGAACGATCAGCAAAGCGATTAAAGCAATCCCCATTGTTAATTGTCCTCCGTCTGTTCGGTCAGCTCGTGGCGAAACAAATCGCCGAAGAACTCCGCCACGACGGCATCCTCACCTTCGGCGAATGATTTGACAATGGCGGCCAACTCGCCGGCGTCCAGCCAGATGCCGTCCCCGGACGGACAGCGATCCACCTCGACCGGCGGCTGACCGACCGTGAGCACCTGCATTTTACGGTTGCAGCGCGGACAACGCCGGCGGCCCGTAGCTCCGTGCTCGCCGGCCAGGAGTGCTTCTTCCAGCCGTCCGGGCGCGGCGCCGGCCATCTCAGCCAGCAACTCCAATTCGCCCGCGTCGAACCACGTCCCCCGGCAGTCGAGACAGTGGTCCACCTCGACCCCTTGAAACTCGACGACGATCAGCGGCTCGTTGCACTTCGGGCACACGGAACCTCTCCCAATCTCGCGCCAGCCGCAACCCAAAGTGTGCGGCCAACGTATCCGATGGTAAGCTGCCCAGCATGTGAAAGCGAGGCGCAACTTCTGCCGGCGACACGAACTGCGAGGAAAACACCCGCGATGACGCTTGCTCCAAGTTGGCGTGCCGAAATCAGCCGCAAGGTGCTCCATGTAAGCTCGGCCCTGATCCCGGCGCTGTACGCGTTTACCGAGCAGGAATTCATGCTCTGGCTGCTGGCAGCAGGCGTCGCAATCGCCGTGCTCGTCGAAATCTTCCGCCACACCAACAGCCGCTTTCGAGCCTTCTTTAAGCTCTGTGTAGGCTTCATGGTCCGGCGATCGGAGTGGAGTCGCATTTCCGGCGCCACCTATGTGCTGGTCGCGGCCCTGCTCAGCATCTGGCTGTTCCCCATGCCGATCGCGATCGCCGTGCTATTCATCTTGAGCATCTCGGACTCGGCCGCGTCCCTGATCGGCCTGCGCTACGGGCGCAACCGTTTTCTGGGTAAGAGTGTGGCGGGCAGCTCGGCGTTTTTCGTGACCGCCTTCGGCATCCTCTGGATCGCGTTGCCGGGATCGGCCGGGATCGCTTTCGCCGGAGCCCTCGTCGCGACCTTCGCCGAGGCCCTCCCGGCCTGGAGGCTGGAGCGCTTCGAGCTCAACGACAACCTGACGATCCCCCTCCTCACGGGAGTCACCGTCTGGCTGCTCCAAGAAGGCATCTGACACCGAATACCGCATCCTGACCGCGCTCATGGCCGCCGGCGGCACCGTGTTCCACAGCAACCAATTGCTGACCATGGTATACGGCCGGGACGCCCCGCCCGGCGCGTCCCTCAGCGTAGCACCCGCCGCTACATGACATTTACGGCGGACTAATAAGGTGAGCGCTATTATGACAACGAGTCTCTGTCTCGAATGTAGCGTCCGGGCTCCGTCCCGGACGTAGGGTGCGGGAAAACGCTCACCTACGACTACGTCCGGGACGGAGCCCGGACGCTACATTACTCTTGCGACAGAGCCTAGTCTTCGTGTTCTTCGTGACCTTCGTGGTTAA
>JAGMDK010000064.1 GCA_023128695.1 Phycisphaerae bacterium | reverse complement strand
GAGCGAGTAACGGAGCAGCCGGCTCCTGAAGGCGAACGGCCCGGCGTGCGGAGGCACACCTACGTCGTCGAACGGGGCGATACGTTGACCAGCATCGCGCGGAACGTCTTGCACGATCCCGAGCGGTGGAGAGAGATTTACGAGTTGAACCAGGACAAGATTCCGGATCCGGACCTGCTCGTCATTGGAACCGAACTACGCCTGCCGGAAGAGTAGCACTTGATTAGCGCGGGTGGCGGGTGGCACGGCGGGTGGCACGGCCGTGTCGGCCGTGAGAGTACAGGTAGTGTTCTCAATGCGCAGATATCAGCGCATGCTCGGACCGCGTAGATGGTAACTTTGCACGCCTATGTGCTGCGCGAGTTGCTCAAGAGCCTCGCTCTGACCGTGACGGCCCTGACGGCGCTGTTCACCATGGGCGGCGGGCTCTACAACGTCATCCGCTTCGAGGGCATTTCCACCGGCGACGTGCTCCATTTCATCCCCCTCCTGATCCCGATCGTCGTTACCCTGACCCTGCCGATGGCCGCCCTGTTTGCAGTGACGATGGTCTACGGGCGTCTGGCGGCGGACAACGAGCTGCTGGCCTGCCGAGCCGCCGGCGTCAACGTCCACCGCTTGTTTGTCTCCGCGATACTGCTCTCGATCTTCGTGGCCGCCTTCTCGCTCCTGTTCGGCAATTTCATCATCCCGGGCTTTGCACAGCAGATCAGCAATTACGCCCGTAATAACCTGCGCGACATGGTCTTCCAGCACCTCCAGGGCGAGGGCTTCATCCACCACCGCGACAAAAAAGGCGGCGCCAGCTATACGCTCACGGCCGAAGAGGTGCAGGGCGTGTCCGACGACTGGCTGCGCGCCGGCGGGTGGGAAAGCGGCCCGGGTCTGCAATACCTGGTCGTCACCAACCCTACGCTGTTGCACATCGACACAGACGGCAATCTGGCCCGCTTTACCTCGGCCCGGCATGGCGTCTGCCTGTTTGATACCCGGCCCACGCCGGTGGAGCTCACGGTCTTTGTCTACGAGGGCCGCGACTTCGAGGTCGGCAAGCGGGCCGTGTACATTGGCGAGCAGCAGATTGGGCCGGTGTCCGTTCCGCTCCCGTCGCCGTTCCGCCTCTCCACGGCCGACCTCCGCTCGCTGTTATATTGGCGGCGGGCTCCGTGGGCGGCGCCGCGCCTGAGCGCTGAGATCAACGACTTTCGCGTCAAACTGACCCAGCGGCGGTTCTTCGCCTATTGCGCCCAACAATTAACGGATAACGGGGAGGTGACGCTGTTCGACGACTTCGACCGCGAGTATCGGATCACATGCGCGGCGGTCCGCGAGGATGGCAAAGGTTTGACGCTTACCGGCGGCCAAGTCGGCGTGTACTCACCAGAAGGAACCTTGACCGCCTCCCACCACCCGGAATGGGTCGAGCTGCGCACCACGCCCTGGCCCAGCCAGATCCTGGTGCAGATCAACCTGGTCGGGCGTGAACCCCGCGGCAGCCACGGCAGGGAGCCGTGGAAAAAGTCCACCACGAATATTGACGGAGCGCTCGTCCCGAACGAAGTCTTGCGTGAAATGGAACGCTACACGCCGGCCACCAGCTTGAAGCCCGACATCCCCCTGCCGGCCGGCGGCGAAGTCCTGGCCGACAAACGTATCAGTTTGCAGAAGGAGGCCGGCCGGTTGCAACGCCGCATCGCCGCGACCATTCACTTCCGCTTCGGCTATACCAGCAGTGTGCTGGTCACCGTCCTGATGGGGGCCGCCCTGGGTGTGATCTTCCGCGGTTCGCGGGCCCTGGCGGCTTTCGCCTTGGCGACGATCCCCTTTTTCAGCGTCATGATCCTGATGATGCTGGGGAAACAGTTGAGCGAAGATGCCAACACGACGCCGATCGGCCCCTTCATCACCTGGGGCGGCTTGCTGCTGGTGTTGGTGGCGGACCTGATCATCCTGCGGCTGGGGGTGCGACGATGAGCGCGGAGAATCGGGCATGATCACCATCGACCGCTACCTCGTCAAGACGTTTCTCAGCAGCTATGTGCTCCTGATGCTGATCGGCATCGCCCTGTACGTTTTCTCCGACGTCATCGTCAACCTGGACGAGTTCACCGAAGACCCCGATCTCACGGCGACCGGCGTCCTGCTCAAGATCGCCGATTTCCACGGCTATCGAATGCCGTTGTATTTTCATCAGCTCGGCGGAGTGACGATGGCCATCGCCGCCTCCTTCACTTTCGCGCTGCTGCTACGCAATAATGAACTGACCCCGCTGGTGGCCGCCGGTGTGCCGCTCCAGCGTCTGGCCGTACCGGTGATCCTGAGCTCGGTCGTGCTCGTCGTCCTCTGGTTCGTCAATAGCGAACTCATTGTCCCCGCCTACGCGGCGAAGATCGTGCGCCATTACGATGACCTTGGCAAGACCCGCCAGGTCGAGGTGCTCTGCGTCCGCGACGACCACAACGCGGTTCTTTCCGCCGCCGAGCTGAACGCTCAGCAGGGCTGGCTCAAAGAGGTTTACATCATCGAGCCGGATGAAAACGGCAACCCGACGCACCTGATCAGCGCCGACTACGCCCACTATGACCACGAACGCCAAACCTGGAACCTGGGCCAGCGCGGCAGCCGGCTGACCATCGGGGCGGCCTTCGAATCCGGCGACTTAGGCGGCACAATCCAACGTGAAGCCATGCGGGAGTATCCCTTCACGCTCTCGCCCGATCAAATCCTGCTCCGTCAATCGTCGTATTGGGCCGACCTGATGAGCATGCGGCAGATGAGCGGCCTGCTGCAAAGCGACAACCTGCCGAACCTGCCGGCCGTGGCCAAGAGCCGTGATATCCGCTTTTCCCAGCCGCTGCTGATCTGGATTCTGATTCTCTTGACGGTGCCGTACTTCCTGACCCGCGAGCCGACGAACGTGCTCGTGGCCGGCGGCAAGGCCCTGCTGTTGGGCGGCGTCTGTTTTGGTTTTACGTTCCTGGCTCATAGTATTTCGACGGAGGTGCGCTTCGCGCCGCTGGCCACCGCGCTGCCCGTACTGATTTTCGGGCCCGCGTCCGTGCTACACCTGGCAAATGTGAAGACCTGACATGCCCCGCATCGTGATCATTGAAGACGAACCGGAATTGGCCCTCGGCCTGCGCGACAACCTCGAATTCGAACACCACAACGTGGCCCACACGGCCCTCGGCGAAGAAGGCCTGCGGCTCGTGGCCCAGCAGTCGACCGACCTGGTCCTGCTCGACCTCGGCCTGCCGGACATCGACGGCTTTGAGGTCTGCCGTCGACTGCGGGCGGCCGGGTATACGATGCCGATCATCATCCTCAGCGCCCGCGGCCAGGAAATCGACAAGGTCCGCGGCCTGGAGCTGGGGGCGGACGACTACGTGACCAAGCCCTTCAGCCTGCGCGAGCTGCTGGCCCGCGTCAGCGCGGCCCTCCGCCGAGCCGAGCAGCCCCCCCCCACGACACGGCTGCAATTCAAGCTCGGCGAGCGTCACGTGGACCTGACACGGCAGCAGATCATCTCGCCGCAAGGGGAGATGCCACTCGGCTACTACGAGTCGGAGATTCTCCGCCTGCTCCACGAGCACGTCGGCGAGGCGGTCCCGCGCAGCGAGCTGCTCGAACGCATCTGGGGCGTCGGCGTCGGCCCGGCCGACCGCACCGTGGACAACCACATCGTCAGCCTCCGCCGCAAGCTCGAAGTTGATCCGAAGAATCCCCGCCACATTCTGACCGCCCACGCGGTGGGGTATAAGCTGGTGCTTTAACGATTGTGGATTGACGATTGACGATTGACGATTGACGAAACCCTCGGCGGCGGCAATAGTTGCGGACTCAGCGGCGGCTCGCTGGCTCGTGGTCGAGCCGGGGGTTCTGCCGGACACCATCGGGATACGAAAGATGCGTAAAGTGTACTGGAAAAAGCTGACACTGGGCCTGCTGAGCGGGTCGCTTTTGTTACAACTCCCGGCCTGTACGGAGACGGCGCTCGCTATTTCGTCGCTGGCATCCGTCGTGACCGCCGGCGGCGTCATGTACCTGGTTCAGCGAGTGATCGATTAGTGCTCCGTCGCTGGCAAACTGATGGATCCGGATGGGTGCCTCGGGCAGCTTGCCTGCCCGTGCCCACTGGCGGGCAAGCCGCCCGTGGCACCCTCGTACGTTGGCAATCCGTCATTTGAGCCGCGACCGCACTGTTTTTTCAGCCCGACAAGTCGATAGTATGAATCTAGTTGTCTTGGAAGCAGCCGATGCCGTACCGCAACATGACCTTGGACCAACTCGCGCGGCACATGGGCATGGATGCGCGCATTTTGCGCAAATGGGCGGAAAAGGGCAAGCTGCCGGGGCGGATGATCGGAGGGGAGTGGCGTTTCAACCGGGCGGCGCTGCTCGATTGGTTGCAGCGCGAGATGCATTCCTTCGATGATGAACACATTCGGAGCCTGGAACGCGCGATGCGCGAGGCCCGGGAAGGCCGGCTCATCGGGGCCTATTTGGCGACGGAAGCCGTCGAAATGACTCTGCCGGCCAGGACGCGCGCCTCGGTGCTGCGCGAGCTGGTGCGGGTCGCCGAGCGTACGGGGCTGGTTTACTGTGCCGCGGAAATCGTCTTGGCCCTGGAAGACCGAGAGGCGTTGGGTTCCACCGCATTGCCGCGCGGGATCGCGTTTCCACACCCGCTGAGGCCGCTGACGTACGCGACCGCCGAGCCGCTGGTGTGCCTGGCGCGGGTGCCGGCGGGGATCCCGTTTGGAGCGCCGGACGGCAAGCTCACGGACCTGTTCGTGCTGGTCTGCGCGAATGACGAGCGGTTGCACCTCGGTCTGCTGGCCCGCTTGGCGATGATGTTCAACACCGACCTGCCCGACGCGCTCCGGCAGGCGGACGACGCCGATGAAGCGCTCCAGCTCATGCTCGAAACGGAGGCGGCGGTGCTGAGGTGTGACTAATCTTCGTGGCTGTGTGCCACTGCTCTTGAGCTTGCTGTTACCCACATTTTCTGAGTTGTATGTAGCGGCCGGGCCCCGTACCGGCCGTCGAGAGCCTTGTTCCGTAGCAGCGCTAGGCCCGGCATAAATGCCGGGCCTAGCGCGGCGGAACGCATTATGTTACACTGACCCGCCGGCTTGGCTGCAACCGGCCGCCGATCGGGCGTGTAGAAGTAGAATAGGTATAACTCACGGAGCAAACGAGGAAAGGTGTTTCACGATGCGTATTCTCAAAGGACTTGGTGTAGCCGCGCTGATTTCGTTCTGGACGACGGCGGCATTGGGACAGGCCCCGCCCACGACGCGGCCCGCCGAAACGGACCAGCCTAAGCCGACGACCCTGCCGGCGGCTGACTCCGTGGCGGCCATCGTCAACGGTGAGCCGGTCATGGAAAGCGATATCGACAAGTGGTTCATGCCCCGCATGCGGATGCAGGGGGTGAACGACGAGATGATGCAACAGCTCCGTCCTCAGTTTCGGCCCCGGGCCCTGAAAGAGGTGATCAACCATCGGCTGCTTATCAAGGAAGCCGAGCGGGCCGGGATCAAGATCACGAAAGAGGATCTGGTCAAGGCGGTGGAGAAGGATCTGGATAAGTTCCTGGAGGTCCAGGGGTTCACACGCGAGGAATATGAGCAGAAACTTCTGGAGCGGACAAAAAAGTCCTTGCAGGAGCATATGGAGGGGCGGATGGCGGACCCGGCCTTCCAGGCTCGCTTCCTGCACGCGAAATTGATCGAGAAGAAGTACCCCGACAAGCTGAAGGTCACGGAAAAGGATGTCCGGGAACACTACGAGGAAAACCTGGAGCGGCAGTACTCAAAGCCGGCCCAGGTCAGGGCCAGCCACATCCTGTTCGGTAAGGCGGGCATGACCGAAGAGGAGAAGGCGGCGGCGAAAAAGGAGGCGGTGGCGGCGCTGCCCGAGGTCAAGAGGCCCGGGGCGGATTTTGCCGCGCTGGCCATGAAGTACTCGAGTTGCCCCTCGAAGAAAAAGGGCGGCGATTTGGACTTCTTCCCCCGTCACAACAAGATGACGGAGCCCTTCGCCAAAGTGGCTTTTGAGCTCAAGGTGGGCCAGATCAGCGACATCGTTGAATCCCAGTTCGGCTATCACATCATCAAGGTCACGGATCGGACCGAGGCGGTAATTACCCCGTACGAGGAAGTCAAGGATCAGATTCTGAAGCAGCTCACGTATTCGAGGCCGCAAGACCTGATCAAGCAGTACGCTGAGGAGTTGCGAGCCGAGGCCAAGATCGAGTATCCGCCAGGCAAGGAGCCGAAGACGGCGGCTCCGCCGGCCCGTTCCCCGGTTAAACCCGCTCCGCAAAGGGCGACGCCGACGACTCAACCTGCTCCGAAGAAGTAGGGCGTTGGAGCGGCCTCCAGCAGTCTGCCGCAAAAGCCAGCGCCGGCTGGATAATGTAGCGGCCGGGCCCCGTACCGGCCGTAAAATGCGGGGAAAATGTTTTTCCCAGACGACGTCCGGTACAGGGCCCGGCCGCTACATGACTTCTGCGGTGGACTGCCAGCCGCGACCGAAGGGCGCCAGGTTCAGCACCTGTGTGTGTTCAGCACGTAGCGGAAGTTATGGCCGAGACCTTAAACGAAATCGAACGCCGTGTGCTCGGCGTGCTGCTTGAGAAGTCGTTGGCGCAGCCGCAGTATTACCCGATGACGCTCAACGCGATCTTGGCGGCGTGTAACCAGAAGAGCAATCGCGATCCGGTCATGCACCTCGATGAGGACGCGGTCTGGAACACGCTCGAGGTCCTGCGGGCGCCGGGGCTCGTGACACGGCTGTTGCCGAGCGGGTCGTCGCGGGTCGAACGGTTCAAGCACGAAGTAAAGGAATTCTTCGGTTGGGAAAAGCCGCAGCGGGCGGTGCTGGCCGAGCTATTGCTGCGTGGTCCGCAAACGATCGGCGAGTTGCGGGGGCGCTGTTCGCGTATGTATCCGTTCGAAAACACCGCCGCCGTCTCGGCGGTGCTGGATAGTCTGAACCAGGCTGATCCGTCCCGAGTGGCGGTGCTGCCGCGAACACCCGGGCGTTCGGCGGTGCGCTATGCGCATCGAATGTATCCCCCGGACGAATGGGCCGCCCTGGCGGAAACGCCGGGTGATAGTGTCTCAGTTGCGCAAGCTCAAGCGGTTGTTTCACCGCCGCCGCCGCCGGCCGCGGCGCCGAGCGCGGAAGCCGAAGCCCTGCGGGCCGAGGTCGAGAACCTGCAAGCCAAGGTGGCGGAACTGCACGAGACGTTGACGCAGTTACAGCGGCGCGTGGAGACGTTGGAAGAGCGGGGGCTATATCGCTCTGTCAACGCTTAAACGGCGGGTTCAAACGAGCGGGAGGGCGAGACTCCTGCCCAAAGGGAGGGCGAGGCTCCTGCGGGAGG